>NZ_JBKOOL010000017.1:0-58053 GCF_046764065.1 Nocardia sp. NPDC002869 | reverse complement strand
CAGCACCAGCGGCAGCCGGATGAGCGGTTCGAGTTTGTGCACATTGCGCAGCGGTGCGCCGCCGGAGTCGAGGAAGACGCGGATGGGTTCGGCGATCCACCAGGGCCGCGATCCGGGCGACGACCGAATCCTGCGCCAGGCGGTCGACGCGGATCCACAGGGCGCCGGTGCCGTTGAGGGTGCCGGCGAAGACCTCGTCGCCGACGGATCTGTCCACCGGCAGCGGCTCTCCGGTGACGGTGGCCTGATCGACCTCACTGCCGCCCGATACCACGGTGGCGTCGGCGGCGATCCGTTCACCGGGGCGTACCACGACCGTATCGCCGATCCCGAGCTCGGCGACCGGCACCGTCTCCTCCTCGTCGTTCGCGGTGATCCGGGTCGCGGTATCCGGCGCCAGGTCCAGGAGACCGCGCACCGAATCCTCGGTCCGCGCACTCGCGAAGGCCTCCAGCGCGCCGGAGGTGGCGAAGATGACGATCAGCAGCGCGCCGTCCCCGATCTGCCCGATCGCCGCGGCGCCCAGCGCGGCGGCCACCATCAGCAGATCCACGTCCAGCGTTCGCTCCCGCAGCGCGCGCAGACCGGCCACGGCGGGTTCCCAGCCGCCCGCGGCATAGCAGGCCAGGTACAGCGCCCACCACGACCAGGCCGGACCACCGGTCAGCTGCGTCGCGACTCCGGCCGCGAAGAGCACCACCGCTGTCGCCGCCCACCGGGTTTCGGGCAGCTCGAACAGTTTCGTCCGGCGCACGGCCACCGCGGCGGGCACGCGCGTCGAATCGGTGGGCGTACGCGTCGGAACGGCCACAGGTCACCTCCACACAGCGGGAACGAACGATCCACCGACCATAACAGAACACATGAAGATGTCTTCATTTATGCTGGTTGATATGCTGTCTGCTTATGGGACACGGGGTCGAAGGCCGGGACCGCCCGATCGCGCGATTGGACGGGGACGCGGCGGCCCGCGTCGCGACCACGCTGCAGGCGCTGGCCACGCCGAGCCGGCTGCTCATCCTGAGCGAACTACGCCAGGGGCCTCTCCCGGTGACCGAGCTGGCGACGGCGGTCGGGATGGAGCAGTCGGCGGTATCGCACCAGCTACGACTCCTGCGCAACCTCGGTCTGGTCACCGGCGCCCGCAGCGGGCGCAGCATCGTCTACAGCCTCTACGACAGTCATGTCGCCCAGCTGCTCGACGAGGCGATCTACCACAGCGAACACCTCCGCCTGGGCCTCGCCGACCGCCCCGAAGCGGCCGGCTGAGTCCGGCCGGAACGAGCGGCCCGGCACTGCCGGTGGGCGCGAGACCTCAGTCGTGGTCCGGTATGCCGCGCACCCGATGTTCGGCGGCGTTCAACGTTTCGACCAGGAGGCGGCGCACATGGCCACCCCGGGTGCGGTAGAGCATGCGCCGGCCGGCCCGCCGCCGGACCACCAGCCCGGCCAGTTCCAGCTTGGCCAGATGCTGCGAGACCGCCGGCCGGGCCAGCGAAACCCGGGCGGCCAGCGAACCGACATCCAGTTCGTCGTCGCCGCTCAGTAGCCACAACAGCCGCAGCCGGGTGGGATCGGACAGCATCCGCAGTGCCGTCGATGCCGCGTCGACGAGATCCGGGGGCGGAAGCTCGGACCAATGACTACTAGAATCGTGTGCGTACACGAGCACACATTCTGCCTGCTCGGCACGGATCGAGGGAGTCGAGGGTTGTCACTGTTCGCCCACCGCGCCTACCGGCGCCTGTTCGCGGCGCAGGTATCGGCCCTGTGCGGCACCGGTCTGGCCACTGTGGCGCTGGGACTGCTCGCCTATCAGCTGGCCGGCAAGGACGCCGGCCTCGTCCTCGGCACCGCTCTGACGATCAAGATGGCCGTGTACGTCACCGTCGCCCCCGTGGCGGCGGCCTACGCCGATCGGCTGCCGCGACGCGGGTTGCTGGTGGCACTGGACCTGGTACGCGTCGCGGCGGCGCTGACCCTGCCGTTCGTGCACGAGGTGTGGCAGGTTTATCTGTCGATCGCGGTGCTGCAGACCGCCTCGGCCGTGTTCACCCCGGCCTTCCAGGCCACCCTGCCCGATATCCTGCCCGACGAACGCGACTACACCCGGGCGCTGTCCGCGTCACAACTCGCCGCGACGATGGAGAGCCTGCTCAGCCCGGTGCTGGCGGCGCTGTTGCTCACCGTGCTGGATTTCCACCGGCTGTTCGCCGGGACCGCACTGGGCTTCCTCGTCTCCGCGATACTCGTCGCGGGTACTGCGATTCCGGATCCCGTCCGCCGGGCGGTGACCGGAGTATGGGACCGGACCGCCGCCGGTATGCGGATCTTCGCCGCCACTCCGCGGCTGCGCGGCCTGCTCGGGGTGAACCTCGTGGTCGCGGCGGCGGGGTCGGTGGTGATGGTCAATACCGTCAACTACGTCCGCGACGTGCTGGGCGGCTCGGCTGCCGATGTCGCGGTGCTGCTGGCGGCCAACGGTTTCGGCACGATGCTCGCGGCCCTGGCGCTACCCCGGGTGCTGGACCGGGTCGGTGAACGCTCGATCGTGCTCGCCGGGGCGGGGACCCTTGTGCTCGGCATCGCGATGGCGGTCACGATGGCGCTGTACGGGCCCGGGAGCCGGACCACCGCCCTCGCGATCTGGGCACTCATCGGCGCCGGTACCGGACTGGCGATCACTCCCGCCGGGCGGGTACTGCGGCGCTCGGCGCATGCGAAGGACCGGCCCGCCCTCTTCGCGGCCCAGTTCTCGCTCTCGCATCTGTGCTGGTTGATCACCTATCCGCTCGCGGGGCGGCTCGCCACCGCGACGGGATTCGCCACCACCTGGATCGTGCTGGGCCTCGTCGCCGGCGCCGGGCTGGTCGCGGCGGTGCGGTACTGGCCCCGGCACGATCCCGCCGCGCTCGGCCACCTCCACGACGGCCGGATCGATCCCGGGCATCTCCACGACGCGGTACCGGTGGGCGCGAACAGCTACCGGCACACCCACACCTTCGTCATCGACGACGATCACCGGCGGTGGCCCACGCCGGTCGGTTGATGCGCCGGCCGCCGGTTGGTGACCCGCAGCTGCCGAGCGGTCGTCACGGCCAGTGTGCGTACCTGTACTGGAGTCAGCGGGCCGCACAGCCGGTCCCAGTGCAGGGCGACGAGCTGCCCCGGAGCCGCGTCGGGCACGGCGGAGTACCCGTCCTCCCACACGGGTACCGACAGCGCCGCCGGCTCGCTCAACAGCAACCGGCCCTCGTCGAAGCGCAGCCGGCGGCGCCGCACCGTCAGCTCGTCGCCGTGCCGGGCCGTCACTGTGCCCCAGCTGATCCGGCAGCAGTCGAGCACCCGGATCGGTTGCTCCCCGCCGCGACCGAGCAGCCGGCTCCAGGGGTAGATACCGAAGACGTGGAAGCAATGGTTGGCCGCCGCCTCGCCGGCCAGCGACTCCTCGGCGAGGTACTTCCAATAGTGTCCCGCGGCCGGGCCGATCACGGCGAGCAGCTCGGTGACGAACGCGTCCGGATCCAGTCCCGCGCCGACGCCGCCGCCGATCCAGTACGACTCGACGAGCCGGTGATCGAGCGGATCGGCGATACCGGTCATGCGCGACATCACCCGCAGGTAGGGCCATGCTCCGGTGAATTGGCGCGCCGCGGCCCGCACCCGGTCCGCGGCGCCGCCGCGCAGGGCCGATACCTCGGCCGGGCCGCAGTAGCCGAGCCGGTTGGGCGCGTAGGCGTACCGGGCGAACATCTCGGTTCCCCGGGTGCTGCGGGCATCGGCGGACGTGCTCACGGGTCCACCGGCACCCCGCGCCGCCACCGCTGCTCGACATCACCGAACCGCCAGACGGCCGCGGCCGCGGCCCAGGTCAGGACGAAGAGTCCGACGATGATGAACCCCATCGCCCCGAGATCGAGCGCACCGATCCAGGCAAGCGGGCCGGTGGTGAGATCGAGCTTGTCGGTCAGGATCGAAATGATCTCCTGTGCCCCGATCAAGAGGGCCACCGCGACGGATAGGCCGGTGACCACGAAGTTGTAGTAGATCTTGCGGACCGGGCCCGCGAACGCCCAGCCGTAGGCGAAGTTCATGAACGTCCCGTCCAGGGCGTCGAACAGCGACATCCCCGCCGAGAACAGGACGGGTAGTACGAGAATCGCGTACCAGGGCAGATCGGTGGCCGCCGCGCCACCGGCGATCACGAGCAGACCCACCTCGGTGACGGTGTCGAAACCGAGCCCGAACAGCAACCCGACCGGATACATCTGCCAGGGCCGGCGCACCGCGCGCATCAGCGGACCGAAGACGCGGTTGAGCGCGCCGCGGTCGTCGAGCCGGCGTTCGAGTTCGGCTTCGTCGTACACCCCGCCCCGCATACCGCGGAACACCCGCCAGATCCCGATCAGCGATACCAGGTTCAGCAACCCGATCAGGATGAGGAAGGTACCCGAGACACCGGTACCGAAGACGCCGGTCCACCGCTGCAACCGCGAATTGTCGTCCTGCAGATTGACCGCGAGCGCCTTCACCCCGGCCGCCAGCAGGGCGACCAGCGCGAACACGATGGTGGAATGCCCGAGGGAGAACCAGAAACCGACCGACAGCGGTTTCTGGTTCTCGGCCACCAGCTTGCGGGTCGTATTGTCGATCGCGGCGATATGGTCGGCGTCGAACGCGTGCCGCATACCCAGGGTGTAGGCGGTGATTCCGAGACCCGCACCGAACACGGCGCCGTCCACGAGATAGCCACCCGGAACCACCAGGAACAGCAGTGTCGCGAAGCCGAGGAGGTGCAGGGCGGCGATCGTGAGAATCATCCCGGCCGCACTGCGGCGCTGCGCGAGGTCCAGATCCGACCATCCCGCGCGCAGGGCCGCCGCTGATTTCCGCACCGTCGGTGTACCTCGTTCCTTCCGGGCGGTGGTCCCCGCGGACCCGCCGGTGTCAACAGATCCGCGGCAACTGCTCACCGGCGGGCAGATCGACGACCCGCGTACCGCCGAGCGCGGTGCGCGCCACCACCATGCCCGGATGCTCCTCGACACAGTGGCCGATCACCGCCGCATGCGCCCCGAGCGGATGGGCGCGCATCGCCGCCAGTACCCGCTCCGCGTCCGCGGGCGGTACGAAGGCGACCAGTTTGCCCTCGTTGGCGACGTACATCGGGTCCAGGCCGAGCAGCCCGCAGGCATCGCGGACCGCCGCCGGTACCGGCAGTGCCGTCTCCTCCAGCGCGATGCCCGTCCCGGCGGCACGGGCGATCTCGTTCAGCGTCGCGGCCACCCCGCCGCGGGTCGGGTCGCGCAGGACGTGCAGATCGGCACCTGTTTCCAGCATGGCGGCCACCAGGCCGGCCAGTGGCGCGGTATCGCTGAGCACCGTCGTCCCGAACTCCAGGCCTTCGCGGCAACTCATCACCGCGATACCGTGCACCCCGATCTCACCGCTGACCACGACGATATCGCCGGGGGCCGCGCGCTCGGGCCGGATATCGACGCCGTCGGCGAGGACACCGATACCGGCGGTGTTGATGAAGATGCCGTCGCCGTGGCCGGCGTCGACGACCTTGGTGTCGCCGGTCACCAGCGAGACCCCGGCCGCCGATGCCGCGGTGCCGAGCGCCTCGGCCACGTGGGCGATCTCCGACAGCGCGGTGCCCTCTTCGAGAATGAACGCGGTGGACAGCACCAGAGGTCGCGCACCGGCCATGGCCAGATCGTTGACGGTGCCGTTCACCGCGAGCTCACCGATCGAACCGCCCGGGAACACGAGCGGTTTCACGACGAAGGAATCGGTGGAGAAGGCCAGGCGGGTGCCGTCGACCGTGACGACCGCGGAATCCCCCAGGCCGGCATCGGCGGCGGCCCCGAAGGCCGGGAGGAAGAGGTGCTCGATCAGCTCACCCGACATCGCCCCGCCGCCACCGTGCCCCATCACGATGTTCGGCGCGTCGCGCAGCGGCATCGGGCAGACCCACGCGTCGGCATCGATCGTCACCGCCGGGGTCATCGGATCCTCACGCATGGGCCACCTCCGCGGGCTGGTCCAGCCGGCGGTACAGGTAGTAGGCGGCACACGCGCCCTCCGACGAGACCATGGTGGCGCCCAGCGGGTTGCGTGGTGTGCACTGCGTGCCGAACGCGGCGCATTCGTTGGGTTTGATCAGGCCCTGCAGCACCTCCCCGGACCGGCAGATCGCCGATTCGGCCGCATGCAGTTCGCCCACCGCGAACCGGTGTTCGGCGTCGTAGTCGCGGTACCGCGGCGACAGCCGCCACCCGCTGTCCGGGATCACGCCGATCCCCCGCCACGCCCGGTCGGTGACCTCGAAGACATCGTCGAGCATGGCCTTGGCCGCCGGATTCCCCACCTCCGATACGGCGCGGGGGTAGGCGTTCTCCACTTCGTGCCGGCCCGCCTCGAGCTGCGCCACCGTACGACGGATGCCCTCGAGGATATCCAGCGGTTCGAAACCGGTGACCACCATGGGGGCCCGGTAGCGCTGGGCCAGCGGCGGATACTCCTGGGTACCCATCACCGTGCACACGTGTCCGGCCAGCAGGAACGCCTGTACCCGGCACTGTGGCGATTCCATGATGGCGGCGATCGCCGGCGGTACCAGCACATGCGATACCAGCAGCGAGAAGTTCTCGATACCGAGTCGCTGGGCCTGGTAGACGGTCATCGCGTTGGCCGGGGCGGTGGTCTCGAAGCCGATCCCGAAGAAGACCACCTGCCGGTCCGGGTTCGCCTTGGCCAGCTCCAGGGCGTCCAACGGCGAGTAGACCACCCGGACGTCCCCGCCTTCGCTCTTGACGTGGAAGAGATCCTTCTCGCTGCCCGGAACCCGCAACATATCGCCGAAGGAGCAGAAGATCACCCCGGGCCGGGCGGCGATCTCGAGGGCCTTGTCGATGACCTCCAGCGGGGTGACGCATACCGGGCAGCCGGGGCCGTGGATCATCTCGATCCGGTCCGGCAGCAACTGGTCGATTCCGTGCCGGATGATCGAATGTGTCTGGCCGCCACATACTTCCATGATCGCCCACCGGCGGTCGGTGGTGGCGCGGATCCGGTCGAGAAGTTTCTTCGCCAAGTGCGGGTCACTGAATTCGTCGAGATATTTCACGGCTCCTCCTCGGGGTCGCGCTGCCGCGGCGCTTCCGGGTTTTCCACTCCCGCCTGCGCGGCCGCGACGGCGAAACCGTCGGCGAACTCCTCGTTCAGCACACCGAGGTGTTCGAATTCGGCCAGGGTCCGCAGTGCCGATTCCTCATCCAGCCGGTTGATGGCGAATCCCACATGCACGACGACGTAGTCGCCGATCGCGGCATCCGGGATGTATTGCAGGCATACGTCCTTGTGCACGCCGCCGAAATCGACGACCGACATGAGAGTGCCGTCGCGCTCCTCGAGGCTGAGTACCTTTCCGGGAACTGCCAGGCACATGATCGTCCTCCTTCTCCACTCAGCCCGCGGCCACCGCGAGCACCTGACCGAACGCGAGACCGCCGTCGTTGGGGGGCAGCCGGTGGTGGGTGAGCACGGTGAAACCGTGTGCCCGCAGCAGCCGCCGGGTGGCCGACAACAGCAGCGCGTTCTGGAACACACCGCCCGAGAGGGCGACGGTCGTGGCCGGTCCGGGGTGGGCCAGGGCCGTCTCCAAAACCAGCCGCGCGAGCGCGGCGTGGAAACGGGCACCGATCACCGCGGCCGGTACCGAGTCCGCGGTGTCGGCGACGACCGCCGCGAGCACCGGGGCGGGATCGATCGACACCGGGTCGCGGTCGGTATCGATCGCGAACCGGTACTCGATGCCGCCCGGATCACCGCGCCGGGATAAACCTTCGAGTTCGATGGCGGCCTGCGCCTCGTAGTCCACGGTGTGGCGGACTCCGGCGAGCGAAGCCACCGCGTCGAACAGCCGGCCCATACTCGAGGTCGGCACACATCCCAGACCGGTCTCGAACTGGTGGGCGAGCACCGCGCGTTCGGCCGCCGGGCAGGCACGGACCGAGGCGATCGCGGGCCGCCAGTCGATACCCGCCGCCCACAGATGCGCCAGCGCCATCCGGTACGGCCGGTGCACGCTCGTATCGCCACCGGCCAGCGGCACATATTTCAGATGGGCCAGCCGGCGGTAGCCCTTGTACCCGGCGGCCAGGAACTCCCCGCCCCAGACCGCGCCGTCGGGGCCGAACCCGGTGCCGTCGAACGCGACTCCCAGCACGGTGTCGGACGGCCCGAGGCCGTGCTCCCCCATCACCGCGGCGATATGCGCGTGATGGTGCTGCACGGTACGTACCGGGCGGTCGCCGGCGGCGCGGCGCGCCCACTCCGTGGAACGGTAGCCCGGGTGGGTGTCGGCGGCGAGCTGGGTGGGGCGCACCCCGGTCAGTTCCCGGAGATGCCGTTCGGTGGCGTCGAAGGCCCGCAGCGTGGCCAGATCGTCCATATCGCCGACATGCTGGCTCAACCAGGCGTACCGGCCGTCGGCCACCGCGCAGACGTTTTTCAGATCGGCGCCCACGGCGAGCGTCGGCGCCACCGGCACGGGCAACGCGAGGGGCAGCGGTGCGTATCCACGCGATCGTCGCACCGGTGTTTCGGCACCGTCGACGACGCGCACCACCGAATCGTCGCAGGGCACCAGGATCCGGCGGTCGTGCCACAGCATTCCGTCGGCCAGCCCGGCGAGGCGCTCCCGGGCGTCCGCGTCGTGGTAGCAGATCGGTTCGCTGCTGCGGTTGCCGGACGTCATCACCAGCACATCGGGACCGGCCGGATCGCCGGGGAGCCCGAAGAGCAGGATATGCAGCGGGGTGTAGGCCAGCAGCACACCGAGATCCGGGTTGCCCGGCGCGACGGATCCGGCGACCTGCCGGGCACCCCGCGGGAGCAGCACGATGGGGCGCTGTGGCCCGGTCAGCAGTGCCGCGGCGGCACCGTCGAGCCCGGCGATCCCACGGGCGACCGCGAGGTCCGGCGCCATCACGGCGAAAGGTTTTCCGCCGCGGCGTTTCCGGCGGCGCAACTCGGCCACCGCGGTCTCGCTCGTGGCGTCGCAGGCCAGGTGATAACCGCCGACGCCCTTCACCGCGAGGATGCCGCCCGCGCGCAGCAGCGCACGCGCGGCGGCGAGCGGTTCACCACCGCCCGGCCCGGCGTAGTACAGGCGGGGGCCGCACTCCGGGCAGGCGATGGGCTGAGCGTGGAAACGACGATCGGCGGGATCGTGGTATTCCCGGGCGCAGCGCTCGCACATCGGGAAATCGGCCATCGAGGTCCGCGCCCGGTCGTAGGGCAGGGACGCGATGATGGTGAATCGCGGACCGCAGTTCGTGCAGTTGACGAAGGGGTGGCGGTAGCGCCGGTCGGCGGGATCGCGCAATTCCGCGGCACAGTCCGCGCAGATCGCGATATCGGGTGAGGCGAGCGTACGCCCGCCGCCCGCGGTGGTGTCGGCGATCCGGAACCCGGTACCGCCGCGGACCGGCAGCTCCCGGCATTCGATCGATTCCACCACGGCCAGCGGCGGCGGGGCGGTCCGTAGCCGCCGTTCGAACTCCGCGAGGTCGGCGGGGGTCCCCTCGGTTTCGATGAACACCCCGCTGCTGTCGTTGGACACCCGGCCACTCAGCGACAGCTCCGCCGCGGTGGTGTAGACGAACGGCCGGAACCCGACGCCCTGCACCACGCCGCGCACCACGAACCGGCGCCGCGCCCGGTCGGCCGTCACGGCTGCTCACCCCGGCCGAGTAGGCGCAACCCCGCCATCGCCTCGGCCGCGCCCGCCGCGTCGGTCTTCTCGACCGCGAAGCCCATATGGATGACGACCCAGTCACCGGGCCGCGCCGGATCGTCCTCGAGCAGGCCGATGTTCACCCGCCGCTGTTCACCGGACACATCCACCACGGCGATCTGGCGGTGGTAGCCGTCGGGGACCGCGACGACCCGGCCGGGGATACCGAGGCACATGGTTCACACCTCCTGATGTGGGCGGAGCAGTTCGGCGACGACGCGACCCACGATGGCCACGGCCGCGTCCACCGCGTCACCGACCGGCGTGGACAGCCCGAGCCGCTCGTCCACCGACTCGACCTGGCATCCGACGACCACGGTCGGCGGCACGGTGCCGCCGAGCGCCCGGACACCGGCGAACACCGCCGCCGGATCCATCGCGTGGGCGTCCAGCGCGGCGGTCTCGACGCGGCCGGGTTCGGCCCGGATCACTTCGATCCGTCCCGGCGTGCCACGATCCGGCACGGCGTCGACCAGCACCAGCGCGTCCCAGGGGTCGAGCAGGTCGTAGGCCAGGTGCATACCGCGGATGCCGTAGTCCACCACCCGCACACCGGAAGCCGGGCGCTCCGGCAGCCGCCGCACCACCTCGGGTCCGAAACCGTCGTCGCCGAGGAAGATATTGCCGATCCCGGCGATCAGCACGGTATCCGTCGGCTCAGCCCTTTCCTTCGGTCGGCGTCGTCGCTCCGCCGACATCCTGGTCGTCGACCTTCCCGGTCGCCGTCTCCCCCGGCTCGTTCGCCGTCGGTTTGCGCTCCTCGTAGGGCGGAACGGCGGGTTCGCTGCCGGAGGGTGGCTCCGAGGTGAACTCGGCCTCCCGCTCGGCGTCCTCGCCATGCGCGGAGGTCACTTCCTCGTGACCGATATCGCCCGGCTCGCGTTCGGTGGGTCCACCGGCCACGGTGTCCGCACCGGTGTCGCGCGAGCCCGGCTCGCCGCGTTCCTGCTGTGGTTCTTCTCTCGGGTCCTGCATCGTGGCTCCTTCCGATCCGCCGCTACATATGCCGGATCTTCAGATATCTCCGGAGGTCCGGTACCGAGCGCACACCGAGGTAGACACCCGCTGCCGCCAGTACTGCCACCACCGCTGTCGAGACAACTCCCACCGTCTGCATCACGTACTTCCTTTCACTTCTCGGGATCGTCGAGCGGCTCCAGTTCATCGGGCGCGAAATAGAGGTATCGGCCGAACCATTCGTGCAGTTCGGCCGCGGGGTCGTCGTCCAGCACGACCCCGACGTGTGACTCCCCGTCCACGTCCTGGTGCACCGAGACGACCCGGGCGGGCGCACCGTCGACGAACAGATCCTGGGCGTCGGCTCGCCGGGACGGGTGCAGCCGGACCCGGCTGCCCCGGCGCACCAGCACACCCGCCACCGGCACCGCGTCGCGATCCGGACGGACGGCGCCGTCGGCCACCGGGTCCCACCAATCGGTCCCCTCCGGGACCTCGGGTACCGGGTGGGGCCGGTCGGGACCCGGTTCGCGCAACACACCGTGCAGCTGCCGCATCGTTTCCGGCGATACGGCCTCGCAGCGGTCGATGATCTCGGCCGCGCGCGGGTCGGTCGCCCGGGCCTGCGCCTTCTCCGCGTCGGTCATCGTCATCACCCGCAGGGTGAGGATCTCGTCGATCTCGGTGGAATCGAACAGCTCGCCCGCGCTCTGCGCGGCGATCTCCGGGTGGTCGTAGAGGATGATCGGCGAGATCAGCAGCAGGCTGTGATCACCGGGCGGACCGGCCAGCACCGGGAAGCACCGATGCGACGCGCAGCGCCCGACCGCCGGCGCGGCCGCCGCCGGTGGATCCAGCGACGAGACGAACTCACCGCCGGTGAGCTGGCCGAGGACGTGCGCGCCGATCAGCGAACGGGCGAGAGCGTCCTGGCTGCCGGTCGCGGGGGCGCCCACATTGCGGACCTCCGCCGTGAGCCGCAGGAAGCCGCCGGCCTGCTCGACGGCGAGCGCGAATTCACCGGCGAGCGGTTGCCGGGTCCGCACCAGGGTCCCGGCCACCCGGCCCGCGGCGTCGGCGATCTCCTCGGTATCGACGCCCGCGGGGACGGTCAGCGGACGCACGAGTGATTCCGCGGCCATCGGGCCGACGACGATCTCCTGGGTGACGGCCTCGTCCCAGGAAATCCACGAGCGCGCGCCGGCGGACAGTTCGGCGCGCGGCCGGCCGTCGTCGCCCATCACCTGCCGCCGCTGGAGCTGGAGGAAGCGGACAGTCCAGGTCAGTACCGGATCCGCAGCGGGATCCAGCAGGAACCCGGCCGACAGGGACGACTCCTCGCCGAATCCCGCCGCGGCCGCCCCCGGCGGTCCCAGCACCCCGAACTGCCAGCGCGCCATATTCTTCCGCGTGGTCGCCCGGTAGGGATAGAGCAGATAGCCCTCGTAGAGCACCGCGTCGGCGACGGCGCGGGCCCGGGCCAGCGGTTCGGCGGTCACGGCAGTTCCTCCGCGCGCGCCAGCAGGCGGGTCACGGCGTCGTCGAAACCCAGCAGGCCGTGGCCGGATTTGTAGGCGGCCAGCCCGTCGAGGGTGTCCCGGTGCAGGCGGACCCAGCCCGTGTTGGGGAAGTGCGCGGCCATCAGCTCTTGCCACACCGCCACCGGCATATCGAAGGTGTCCTCGCGGTCCCAGGGGATCTGCTGGATCGCGAAGCCACCGCTGCCCTTGATGAACACCGTGCCGCTGAACAGGAAGAGCAACGGCACCGAGCCCTCACGCAGAGCGTGCAGGTATTTCGATCCGGTCACTTCGAAGTCGTAGGTGCACGGCATCGGCATATCCACCTCGGCGCCGCCGGAGAACCCGGGAACCATGGTGGCGCAGTGCATCCAGAGGAAGGATCGCTGGGTATCCCGCCAGCGTTCACGCGCGCCGAACAGGTCGGTCAGGCCGGCGCCCTCTTCATCGGAGTACCGGCGGCGTGACGGCTGGATCCGTACCTGCGCGCGCAGGGCGATCGCGTGGACGGGTTCGTCCGCCAGCGAGGCGATACCGACCCGGGCGGAGAGAATCGGCGCGGCGGAGTACGGCTGCGGCGCGATCTCCAGCACCGCGAACGTCGTCGAGTGCACGGGGCTCATAGCGCGTCCCGGGCCCGGGCCGAGGCGGCCGCGAAGAACTCGTCCAGATAGTCACGCACATCCTGGCCACCGTCGAAACCGCGCCACAGCAGGCGCATCCGGCCGACGAATTCGTAGCACGCGTCGATCGGCAGGAGCAGACAGCTCGCCCGGTCGACATCGTTGCCGGGAACGCGGATCAGCAGGGCCTCGACATCGGCGGCGAGCACGTCCAGCTCCGGGTGCCGCCGCAGGATCGTATGCCACCGGTCCAGCGGCAGTTCCGATTCGGTCGCGCCCGCGGGGCCCGGGTAGAAGGCCACGGTCCGATCTTCCGCGGAGTTGTGGAAGAAGAAGGCCAGCCCCACCGGTATGTCCAGCGCGTCCCACTCCGCCGGGCCGATCGTGAACCCGGGGAAGGCGAGATAGCGGTCGGGCACCGCCCGGTACCGCAGGGCCGCCTGCTGGTCCACGAACAGCAGATAGCAACCGCGGCAGACGCACATCAGCTGCCGGCCCTCGATATCCACGACGTGCTGGTGGGCGCCGGCGATCGGCTCGGCGCACATCTCGCAGCGCTCGCCCACCCGCGGTGCGGGCGGGCGTTCGGCGGTGATCCGCCGGAGCACTCGCGACGGCGTGTTCACCCCGCCACCCCCACCGGCACGGCCACCGACAGTTCACCGGACCGTACGAGGACCGGGAGCGGTTCGAGATGACCGTCGCCGTCGAGACGTGCACCGGCCCGGACGACATCGAAATGCGCGCGACAGGTCGGACAGCGCAGGACCGCGTCACCGACCGGGTATCCGGCCCGCCGGTGCAGCACGGCCCCCGCGAGCGAATGCCCGCAGGCCGGGCAGTGGTCCCGGTAGGCGAACAGTTGCTCACCCACCCGGCAGGCCAGCACCGTAAGGCCCGCCACCGCGAATCCGCCCACTTCACCGGCAACCAGTTCGGCCAGTTCGGGGACAGGCACCCAGCTGCCCGCCGCACGGTCGTCGGCGCGCACCCGGGAGAACAGCGAGTCGGTGGAGATCAACCCTGTCGGTTCCGGTTCGGCGGCCACGACTTCGATGGCCTCGATCTCCGGCGCGGCGGTACGTACCGCGTCCTCCACGGCCAGTTCCAAGGTCACCGACGAGGACGGGCAGCTGCGGCAACTGCCCGTCAGCTCCAGGCGGACCACCCCGTCGACGATGCCGACCAGGGTGACATCGCCGCCGTGCGAACCGAGATACGGCCGCACACTGTCGAGCGCGGTCCGCACCCTGGCCTCCACATCGTGCGGGTGCAGCCCGTGCACGAGCAGCAGGCTCGCGACCAGATCGTCGCGGGCCAAGAGTTCGACCGACCCCGGGTCCAGCAGCTCGACCACGCGGGCCAGTCCCGCGCCGTACAGCCCGGCAACCTCACGCACCAGCTCCTCGGCCCGTTCCCGGGCGACAGCGCCGCCCGCCGAACTGGCCTCCAGCAGCGTGTCGATCCGGTCGCCCGCCGCGCGCCAGCGTTGCCCGTCAGGTGCTGTGTCGTCCTGTCCGTGCGGGGATGCGTTCACCTCACTCTCCCGTCGCCGGTACCGGGTTCACTCCGGTGTGGCCGTCTGCGTCGGCGAATGCAGTTTCCGCAGGCTCTGCCCCTTCCCGAGGTACATGTGCACACCGCACGGCAGGCAGGGATCGAAACTGCGGACGGTGCGCATGATGTCGATGCCCTTGAAGTGCTCGCGGTCGTTCTCCTCGAAGATCGGCTGGCCCTGCACCGCGTCCTCGTACGGACCCGGCGTGCCGTAGCTGTCGCGTGGACTGGCGTTCCACGGGGTGGGCGGATACGGGTGGTAGTTCGCGATCTTCCCGTCCCGGATCACCATGTGATGCGACAGCACACCGCGCACCGCCTCGGTGAAACCACAACCGATGCCCTCCTCGGGCACCTCGAACTCCTCCCAGGTCTTGGTGTGCCCGGCCCGTATCTCCGCGAGCGCCTTCTCCGCGAAGTGCAGCGCGCAGGCCGCGGCGTAGGCCTGGAAGTAGGTCCGGGCGCGGTCGCGTTCGATGGTGTTGCTGCCGTACGCCGGGATCTTCCATTCCAGCGTGACCGGGCCCGCGAGCGCGGTCTTGGGCAGGTTGATCTGCACGCTGTGGCCGGTGGACTTCACGTAGCCGATATCGACCAGCTCGGCCAGCGCCGTCGACCACAGCCGGGCCAGCGGCCCGCCGCCGGTGTCCAGGGCCAGGTGATCGCTACCGTCGAACCAGCGCGGCGACATGACCCAGCTGTACTTGTCTTCCAGGTCGCGTTTCTGCGGCCGGGGATTGGTGTGCTGGTTCCAGGGGTGCCGCCGGTCCACCGGGTTTCCCAGCGGGTCGGTGGCCACGAACGTCTCCTGGTCGGTCCAGTCCTCGTAGTACGAACTGCCCAGCAGGATCCGCAGGCCCAGGTTGATATCGAGCAGGGAGGTCGTGACCAGCTTGCCGTCGACCACCACGCCCGGGGTGACGAACATCTTGCGACCCCAGTCCTCCATGTCCGCATAGGAGAAGTTACAGAACTCGGGATCCTGGAACGAGCCCCAGCAGCCCAGCAGTGTGCGCCGCAGACCCACCTTGTCGTAGCCGGGTATCGCGTCGTAGAAGAAGTCGAACAGATCGTCGTGCATCGGCACGACCTTCTTCATGAACTCGACATAGCGCATCAGCCTGGTCATGTAGTCGGTCATCAGCTGGACCGTCGCCACGGTGCCCGGACCGCCCGGATACAGCGTCGACGGGTGCACATGCCGCCCTTCCATCAGGCAGAACATCTCGCGGGTGTACCGGCTCACCTGGAGGGCTTCCCGGTAGAACTCGCCGGTGAACGGGTTCAGCGCGCGCATGATGTCGGCGATCGTGCGGTAGCCGTGTGCCTGCGCGTGCGGGGCGTCGGTCCGCTCGGCCACCGCGAGCACGCCGGGATTGGTCTCGGCGACCATCTTCTCGCAGAAGTCCACCCCGACCAGGTTCTCCTGGAAGATGTTGTGGTCGAACATGTACTCGGCCGCCTCACCCAGGTTCACGATCCACTCGCCCAGATGTGGCGGCTGCACGCCGTAGGCCATGTTCTGGCAGTAGCAGGAGCAGGTCGCGTGGTTGTCGCCGCAGATCCCGCAGATACGGCTGGTGATGAAATGGGCGTCGCGCGGGTCCTTGCCGCGCATGAACACCGAGTAGCCGCGGAAGATCGACGAGGTGCTGTGGCACTCCACGACTTCGCTGTTGTCGAAATCGATCTTGGTGTAGATCCCGAGACTGCCGACGATGCGGGTGATCGGATCCCACGCCATCTCGACGAGGCTGTCCGGTTCGATCGTCCGATGTGACGGCTCGGGGATGATCTGTGTCATCGCCGGATCACTCCTACCAGGTTCGGGTCGCGCCGGTTTCGAGCTCTTCGCCCCGGTGCCGCCAGCGTGGCTCTTTGTCGACGGTACGACCGGTGATGTGACGGAGGCTGCGGACCACCGATCCATAGAGGCCCGAGGCGGCGGAGGAGAACTTCCCGCCGGGCGGCTCGTCCATGAACGGCATGAATTTGTCGGGGAAGCCGGGCATGGTGCAGCCGATGCAGATACCGCCCACGTTCGGACAGCCGCCCACACCGTTGATCCACCCGCGCTTCGGCACATTGCACTTGACCACCGGACCCCAGCACCCCAGTTTCACGATGCATTTCGGGGAGCCGTACTCGGTGGCGAAATCGCCCTCCTCGTAGTAGCCCGCGCGGTCGCAACCCTCGTGCACGGTCGCACCGAACAGCCACTTGGGGCGCAGTGCCTCGTCGAGCGGGATCATCGGCGCCTGGCCGGTGGCCGTATAGAGCAGATAGGTGAGCGTCTCCGACAGATTGTCCGGGTGGATGGGGCAGCCGGGTACACAGACGATGGGAATTCCGGCCTTGCTCTTCCAGTCCCAGCCGAGATAGTCGGGCACACCCATGGCACCGGTCGGATTACCGGCCATGGCGTGGATACCGCCGTAGGTCGCGCAGGTGCCGGCCGCCACGATGGCCGTGGCCTTCGGGGCGAGGCGGTCCAGCCATTCGCTGGTCGTCAGGGGCTGGCCGGTGGCGGGATCGTTGCCGAATCCGCACCAGTACCCCTCCTCGTGCAATTGTTCGTTCGGTATCGACCCCTCCACGACCAGCACGAACGGGTCGATTTCGCCACGATCTGCCCGGAAGAACCATTCGAGGAAATCGTCGGCACCACCATTGGGACCGCACTCGAAATCGATGAGCGGCCAGTGCACCGCGACTTTCGGAAGACCGGGGAGTGCGCCGAGGGCGATTTCCTCGACACTGGGCTGGGTGGCGGCGGTCAACGCCACCGAATCGCCGTCGCAACTGAGACCGGCATTGATCCAGAGCACATGGATCAAGGTCTCTTCGGCTCGGACCGCTTCCTGAGTTGGCATACGTTGCCACCTTCCGGAGTCGAAGCGGGGACTGGCCGTTCCGGCTCATAGACCACGGATTGTGACTGTGATCACATCAGTCTAGACGGGGTGTGCGGCACCCTCAAGACTCGTCGCGGCCGCCCGGCGCTGCTCCGCCAGCCATTCGTACCAGCGGTCGAGCCCCGCCCCCGTCGTCGCCGAGACCTCGAGGAGCTCGAGGCCGGGGTTCACCGTATGCGCGTACTCGGTACAGGCGGCGAGGTCGAAATCGACATACGGCAACAGATCGATCTTGTTCACCAGCACCAGACCGGCCGCCGCGAACATATGCGGATATTTCAGCGGTTTGTCGGTCCCCTCGGTCACCGAGATCAGGACGACCTTCCCGGCCTCACCGAGGTCGAACAGCGCCGGGCAGACGAGATTGCCGACGTTCTCGATGAAGAGCACGGTGCCGGAGGCCGGATCCAGTGCGTGCAGTGCACGGCGCGTCATCTCGGCGTCCAGATGGCAACCGGCTCCCGTATTGACCTGGACCGCCCGAGCTCCGGTCGCGGCGATCCGCTCGGCATCGCGCACCGTCTCCTGGTCCCCCTCGATCACCGCGATCGGGGTACCGGGCAGTGCGCGGATCGTCCGCTCGAGCAGCGTGGTCTTGCCCGCACCCGGAGAACTGGTCATGTTCAACGCCAGGATTCCGCGCTCGCGCAGCCACTCCCGGTTGTGCCGGGCGAGGTGGTCGTTCTTCGCGAGCACTTTCTGCTCGAGCGATACCGTCTCGGTCGCCGGCGGGTGGGTGTGCGGAACCCCGCCGTCGTGTGCGTGCTCATGGCCGGGACCGTGCGAATGCGGCGGCTCGTCCCGGCCGTGTTCGTGTCCGGGATCGGCCGGGCCGTCGCGTCCGACCGTGATCACGCCTACCGTATCGTTTCCACATCCGCAGGTTGCGCACATTCTCGGCTCACTTCCATCGAGCGGATCCGCAGTTCCCGGCCCGCCCCTATCGCCACATCCGCGCTTCCGCACGGGCAGAGCAGGAGCAGCTCGGTGACGGTGAAGTCCGCACCGCAGGCGCGGCAGTGCACCGCACCCGGTACGCACCGGATATCCAGACTCGCGCCATCCGCGACGGTGCCCTCGGCAGCGATATCGAAAGCGAATCGCAGCGCGTCGGGGACGACGGCGGTCAGCACACCCACCTCGACGGTCACGCGATACACCGCACGCCCCGCCGCGTGCTCGCACACGGCGTCGACAACACTTTGCGCAATCGCGAGTTCGTGCATCATGCTCTCGACTCGTCGAGGGATACCTGGATGCTACTCCCGCCGCACCTTCCGAAGTCACCCCGCGGCCGGTCCGATCGTCGCACTCACGCGAGGTCGATCACCGCCGTCCGAGCCGAGCCGGAGTGATCGAGTATGCGATTCGACCGGGCGCGCCGGTTCCTCGCGGCGCATGGCCGGCGAAATTCCACACCACACCGCCGCGCCTGGCCCCGCTCCGGCACTGACCGGTCGAACCGCGTCGGCCCATCGAGTGCCCGGTCGGGCAGCACCGCCGATACCGGCCCCCGGCGAGCCGGACCGAAGACCGTTACCGCGCGTCACCCGCGCCGGCGACGAGGAGATCGACGGCCAGCTCGGTGCCGGTCGCCGCCCGCACCTGCTCCACCCCCACCGCCGGGGCGAGTTCGCGCAGAACCGGTCCTTCATCCTCGATATCGATGACGGCGAGGTCGGTGATGATGCGCTGCACCACGCCCTGCCCGGTCAGCGGCAGGGTGCACTTCTCGACGATCTTGGCGCCGCCGGCGCGGTCGGTGTGCTCCATGACGACGATGACGCGACGGGCGCCGTGCACCAGGTCCATCGCACCACCCATCCCCTTGACCATCTTGCCCGGGACCATCCAGTTCGCCAGGTCACCGGTGCGCGAGACCTGCACACCGCCGAGTACGGCGGTATCGATGTGCCCGCCGCGGATCATGCCGAACGAGAGCGCCGAATCGAAGAACGCCGCACCCGCGTTGACCGTCACGGTTTCCTTACCGGCGTTGATCAGTCTTTGGGTGGGGAAGCCACTGCCACCGAACCGTCGGCCCGGTACCGCCAGGGCAGACCGCCCTCGCTGATCGGCGTCCCCACTCCGGCCGGCGTGTAGAACGCGGGTATCCCGGCGCCGCCGGCCCGCAAGCGTTCGGCCAGCGTGCCCTGCGGTGTCAGTTCCACCTCGAGTTCGCCCGCGAGGTACTGCCGGGCGAATTCCTTGTTCTCGCCCACATAGGACGCCGTGACCCGGGCGATCCGCTTGGCGGAGAGCAGGATTCCCAGACCGTGGTCGTCGACCCCGCAGTTGTTCGAGTAGACCTCGAAACCGGTCGCCGGACCCGCGGCGACCGCGGCGATCAATGCGTCCGGGATACCGCAGAGCCCGAACCCGCCGACCGCCAGCGTCGCACCGTCGGCGATATCGGCAACGGCCGCGGCGGGCGACGCCGCCACCTTCGCGCTCATCGGTGCGCCTGCGTGGCGGGCAGGATCCGGGCACGCACCTCACCGAAACCGATCCGGGCGCCCCCGGGCCCGGGGGCGGTGGCCGCGATGGCGATCTCGTCGCCGTCCTCGAGGAAGGTCCGGGTCTCCCCGTTGACCTCGATCGGTTCGGCCCCGCCCCAGGTGAGCTCGATGAAGGCGCCGCGCTGATCTCTGTGGTCTCCGGAGATGGTGCCGGAGGCGAACAGGTCACCGGTCCGCGCCGCGGCGCCGTTGATCGTGGTGTGGGCGAGCATCTGCGCGGGCGACCAGTACATCTGGGCATAGGGCGGCCGAGAGACCAGTTGCCCGTTCCATTCGACGGTGAGGTCGATATCCAGCCCCCATTTCTCCGCACCGCGCAGGTATGGCAGCGGCTCGGGGTCCTGGACCGGGGTGTCGATCCGCGCCGCTTCCAGGGCGGCCAGCGGCACCACCCACGGCGAGATCGAGGTCGCGAAACTCTTGCCGAGGAACGGGCCGAGCGGCACGTACTCCCAGGCCTGGATATCGCGGGCGGACCAGTCGTTGACCACCACCGCGCCGAAGACGTGCTCGGCGAATTCGTCCGGCGTGATCACGGTGCCCGGCGCGGACGGCACCCCGACGACGAAACCCAGTTCGGCCTCGATATCCAGCCGCCGGGACGGGCCGAAGCTCGGGACCTGCTCGGCGGGCGATTTGCGCTGCCCGCAGGGGCGGACGATATCGGTGCCGGATACGAGCACCGTGCTCGACCGGCCGTGGTAGCCGACCGGGAGGTGTTTCCAGTTCGGCATCAACGGCGCCGAATCGGGCCGGAACAGCCTGCCCAGATTGGTGGCGTGCTGTTCGGAGGCATAGAAGTCCACGTAGTCGGCGACCTCGATGGGCAGATGCATCGTGACATCGGCGAGCGCGAACACGGCGTCCGCGGGCACCTCGCCCCGGATCAGTTCGGTGATCCGGGTACGGGCGGCTGCCCACCGCCGGGGACCGAGGGCCATGAAATCGTTGAGCGACGGACACGCGAACACCTCGTCCCCCAGGGCGGCGACCAGATCGACGACCATATCCGCGACCCGGACACCGACGCGCGGCGTGGTGCCGGGGGTGGAGAAGACGCCGTAGGGCAGATTGTCCAGCCCGAAGGGGGAATCGGCGGGGATATCGATGACGGTCATGAGGCTGATCTTTCGGAGACGGGCCGCAGGGCGGCCGGAAGCAGGTTCAGATCCACCAGTTCGGTGAGGGGGTCGTGGATACTGCAGGTTCCGAACGAGCGGAAGGCGCCCCGCACGGCTTTCTCCTCGGCTTCCGGCAGCGCGGCCAGCTCGGCGGCGATCGCGGCACCGTTCCGGTTCGCCAGCACTGCCTCGAGCGCGCCGGTATCGGCACCGGCGAGAGCCAGGCGGGTCGCGAACAGCAGGTTGAGGAAGCCGTGTTGTTCGAACCCGGTGGTGTGATCGGTATTGCGGACGGCGTGATGCAATCCGGCGGTGGCCTTGAACGGGACCCCGGCGGCGACGGCCGACCGCAGTGCCGCCGCGAGTTCCCGCTCGTCCGGATAGGCCGCGGCAACGATGCCGCCGGTGCGGAACTTCGCCGCGTAGGGCGAGCCGGCCAGCCGCTCGAGGAATTCCGGTCGCCGGCCGTCCCGCGGCACCTCGACGTACACCTCGAGGCCCGCGATCCGGCCGCCGAGCGGATCGAGCGCCGCGAAGAATTCCGTCGCGGACAGCCGCGCCGGAGCGGCGATCTCCAGACCCGTCACCGTCAGCCCGTCGATCGCGGCCGCCTGCTCCAGCGCCGGAGCAACGGTCCCCGGCCCCTCCGGGGCGGTGAACACCACGTGCAACGAGCCGGGTGCTCGTCGCGCCAGTTCGGCGAGCCGCGGGACGGGGAAGATCAGCGGTCCGACGAGCGCGGCGAAAACACTGTCCCGATAGCGCGAGTGCGCGGCCAGCGCGGCGGGCAGCGGCGCGTTGCCGGGTGGGAAGAGCGCCGCGTCGTCACATAGCCCACGCAGCAGAGCGGGGATCACGCGCTCGCCTCCCCCAGCCACGACCACGCGTACTCGGGATCCTCGCACGCGAGCGCGCCCTCGCCCAGTTCCAACGGGGCGAAGGTGTCGACCATGACCGCGGTCTCCGCGACGGATTCCAGGCCGAGCGAACGTTCCATACCGCCGGGCTGCGGGCCGTGCGCGTGCCCGCCCGGATGCACCGACACCGACCCGAGGGCGATACCGGAACCCTTGCGCGCCTCGTAGTTCCCGCCGCAGTAGAACATGACCTCGTCGGAGTCGACATTGGAGTGGTAATACGGCACCGGGACGGCCAGCGGATGGTAGTCGACCTTGCGCGGGACGAAATTGCACACCACGAATCCGGTGCCCTCGAACGCCTGGTGCACCGGCGGCGGCTGATGGACACGGCCGGTGATCGGCTCGAAGTCGTCGATATTGAACGTGTACGGGTACAGGCAGCCGTCCCAGCCGACCACATCGAACGGGTGCCGCGGGTACACCATGCGGGTGCCGACGATGCCACGGGAGGTGCGGTGTTTGACCAGTACCTCCACCTCGGCGCCCTCGGCGAGCAGGACGTCGCGGGGGCCGTGCAGGTCGCGCTCGCAATAGGGCGCGTTCTCCAGCAGTTGCCCGAACCGCGAGAGATACCGTTTCGGCGGCACGATATGGCTGCTCGACTCGATCGCGTACGCGCGCAGCGGTTCGTCACCCTGCGGAAGCCAACGGTGGGTGGTGGAGGTCGGGATCACGACATAATCGCCCGGCCGGGCCTTCAGGGCGCCGAACACCGTTTCCACTCGCGCCGCACCGGATTCGACATAGACGATCTCGGCACCGAGGGCGTTGCGGTACAGCGGCGACTCCTTCGCCGCGACCACATAGGAGATCCGCACATCGGCATTGCCGAGCAGCAGCCGGCGGCCGGTGACCACATCGGTATCCGCCCAGGTTCCGGCCGGGAACAGCGTAGGCAATTTCAGGTGCCGAGGTTTCAGCGGATGGTTGGGCGTGGTGGTCTGGTCGGGGACCTCCCACACCTCGGCGCCGGAGATCGCCGACGGGATCCCGCGGTGATAGAGCAGCGACGAATCCGAGGAGAAACCCTCCTCCCCCATCAACTCCTCGTAATAGAGCCGGCCGCTGTCGTCGCGGTGCTGGGTGTGGCGTTTCGGCGGAACGTTGCCGAGTTGGCGGTAGTACGCCATGACCTGCCTCCTCGTGGAAACGGATGTGGATCGCGGAATGGTGGGCGCACGGCGCCGCCGCGGGTGACCTCGGTCGGCCCGCGGCGGCGACGCGCTCAGTCCACCCGCAGTTCGATGCCCTTGGTCTCCTCGACGAAGAAGACCGTGCCCAGCGTGAGCAGCGCGCAGAACACGAAGTAGCCCGCGGGCGCCAGCGAATTGCCGGTCACGTCGATGAGCCAGGTCGCGATGAACGGTGCGGTACCGCCGAGCAGCATATTGGTGATGTTGTTGCCCAGCGCCAGACCGCTGTAGCGGACCGAGGCCTTCAGCATCTCCACGTAGGTCACATACGAGGCACCGTTGACGACCGAGACGCAGATGAACAGGACCGACTGGCCGACCACCGCCTGCCAGGCGCCCGCCCCGGCCATCAGCACGAACATCGGGACGCCGAGCAGGGCCGCGGCGACGCTGCCCCACAGCAGTACCGGTTTGCGCCCGTAGGTGTCGGCGAGGTAGCCCGCGATCGGCAGCGTGATCACGCCCAGCACCAATGCCAGCGAGGTGGACAGGAACGCCAGCGTCGAGGAATGACCGCCCGTGGTCTGCAGGTAGGTCGCCGCGTACACCGAGGCGATGTAGTAACCACCGGTGATGAGCGCACCCAAGAAGACGATCTTGACCACGGCGCCGCCGGAGGTGCGCAGCAGTTCCATCACCGGCAGTTTCTTCGTCTCACCCTTTTCGGCGAGTTCCTCGAACTGCGGGGTGTCCTCCATATGGTTGCGGATCCAGATACCGACGACACCGATGACCACGCTGAGCAGGAACGGAATACGCCACGCCCACGACAGAATTGTCTCCTCGGAGAAGATCGAGGTGAGGGCGAGCGCGACCAGCGAGGCGATGAGGGATCCGAGATAGGTGCCCGAGTTGACCATCGAGGTCTGGGTCGCGCGCCAGCGCCGCGGCGCCGATTCGGAGACGAAGGCGTTGGCACCGCCGAGTTCGCCGCCGGCGGCGAAACCCTGCAGACACCTGGCCAGCACCAGGGCCGCGGTGGCCCAGACGCCCAGCGTGACGTAGGTCGGCATCAACCCCATCAGCACCGTGGCGACCACCATCAGCAGGATGGTCCACGACAGCGCGCTCTTGCGGCCGTACCGGTCACCGATATGGCCGAAGAAGATCCCGCCGGGCACCCGCAGGAAGAACGCCACCGCGAACGCCGCGAAGGTGCCCAGCAGCGCGGCCGTTTCGTTCTCCGAGACGAAGAACAGGGTGGCGACCACGGTCGCCATGTACCCGTAGATACCGAAGTCGTAGTACTCGACGACGGTACCGACGATGGCCGCGCGGACCACCTTCACCGATGACTGGCCCCCGGCGCCACCGGCGGCCGAATCGGAGCGGTGCGCTTCTTCGGGCATCAGCTCGTGTCCCAACATGTCAGTTACCTTGTGCTTTCGTGCGAGAGTGCGACTCGGCCGCGGCCGCGCGACCGGCGATGCGCCCCATAGTCAATGCGTTGGCGACGGCGTTGCCGCCGCCCACATAGCGGAGTCCGAGGACCCCGCCTCCGGCCTCGCCCGCCGCGAAGAGTCCCGGAACGGGACGCCCGGTGGCGTCGAGGACGGCAGTATCGGAATCGATCTCGAGACCCGTATGGGTGCAGACGAGTTCGGCGGGCAGGATCTCGGCCGCGTAGAACGGTCCCTCGGTGATCGGTTCGAGCCGGGTATCGCTGTGCTTGGCGGCCAGCGAGACATGGCGGCGGAAATCGTCGTCGGCGCCGGCCGGCAACTGGGCGTTCCACCGGTCGACACTGGCCTGCAGCGTCACGGCCGGCACCTCGATGGCCGCCGCGAGTTCGTCCCAGGTATCGGCCCGGGCGGTGCGCCCGGCGGCGGCCTCCTCGGCGACCCGCTCGGGGGTCCAATCGGTGTAACCGGCCGGGAGCCCCACCCGTGCCTTCTCGTCGAAGATCATCCAGGCGGACCCGCCCTGCTGGTCGAGGATGCCGGTGGATACCGCGTAGGGCGCGTCCTCGTCCATGAATCGCCGGCCGTCCCGGTTGACGTACAGCCGCGACGGCGGTGGGAAACCCGATTGCCAGTGGTGGTGTCGCTGGAAGTACACGGTGGGCATGAGCAGACCCCACTCATGCCCGGCCAGTGCGGCATCGACCCGCGCGCCGAATCGAAGATGGTCGCCCCGGCTGCCCGGCGCCGCGACGACGAACAATGCGTCGCCCGCCGCACGAGCCGCCGGGAAGTAACGGTCCACGAAGCCGGGGTCCTGGGCGAATCCGCCGGTGGCCACGACCACCGCACCGCCGCGCACCTCGATACCGTCGGCCACCACCCCGGTGACCCGGCCGTCGGTGACCAGGAGTTCTTCCACCCGGGTGTTGAGTACCACCTCGACACCGTGCCCACGCCGTGCCCGGTCCAGGACCTGGACCAGGCCGTAGCCCTGGTCCTTGGGGACATGCGCCCGCCAGACATCCTCGACGCCCGCCCGGGCCAGACCGGGCTGGTGGGCGTTCCCGGATTCCACGGCGGGAATCTCGACTCCGAGGCCGATGAGCCATTCGAGCGTCGGCGCGGCCTGCTCGCAGAAGGTGTGGATCAGGCCCGGGCGCAGCACCCACTGGTTGAGATCCATGTAGTGCTGGAAGAACTTCTCCGCCGAATCCTCGATACCGAGCGCACGCTGCACACTGGTGCCGGCCGCGGTGAACAGGCCCGCGGACAGCTGGGTGGAACCACCCAGCTCCCGTTCCGATTCGAACAGCAGCACCGAGGCGCCGTCCTCGGCGGCCGAGACCGCCGCGGCCAGCCCGGCCCCGCCGCCACCGATCACAATGACATCGAATGCGTCGTCCACTACAGGCTCCCCTCGGTCTCCGCGACGATGCGGTGGTACAGGCCGTTGGAGACCAGGCCACCGTCGACGGTGACCTCGCTGCCGGTCATATAGCTGGACCGGTCCGACAGCAGGTGCAGGACGGCGTCGGTGATCTCCTGCAGCGCACCCATCCGGCCCATCGGGATGGACCGCAGCGACGACTCCACGAACCCGCCCGAGCCGCTCACCAGCGCCGTGCCCACCAGACCGGGATGGACGGAATTGACCCGGATATTCCATTTCGCCAGGCCACCGGCCGCCGATTTCGACAACCCGGTCAGCCCCCATTTGCTGGCGGAATAGGCCGGCGAGAAGTAGCCGATCTGCCCGGAGATGGAGGAGATGTTGACGATGGAACCGCCGCCGGAATCACGCATGAGCGGTGCCACGGCCTGCATTCCGTAGAACGGGCCGAACAGGTTGATCCGCAGGGTCCGGTCCCAGATCTCGTCCGGGGTGTCCATGAACTCGAGCCGCCGCGAGATACCCGCGTTGTTCACCAGCCCGCCGAGCTCACCGAGCCGGGAACCGACCTCGTCCACCACCCGGGTCCAGTCCTCCCGGTCCGCGACATCGAGGCGGTGGGTGCTGGCGGACCCGCCGGCGGCGACGATCTCCGCCGCCAGTTCGTCGGTGTCGGCGACGTCGGCCAGGCATACATGGCTGCCGAGCGCACCCAGCGCCCGGGCATGCGCGGCGCCCATGCCCGCGGCGGCGCCGGTGACCAGGACCACGCCGGGATAGGTCGGCCGGTCAGACATGGCGGGACCCACCGTCGACGGCGATGCTGTGCCCGGTGACGTAGCGGGCACTGTCGGACAGCAGGAACAGCAGGGGGCCGAACACTTCCTCGGGGGAGCCGAGCCGGTGCAGCGGGACGACCTCGAGCGCGTGCGCGAGGGCCGCCGGATCGTCCTGCACCCAGCGGGTCATCGCGGTATCGATATAGCCGGGCGCGATGGAGTTGACGCGGATTCCCTTGTCACCGAGTTCGACGGCGAGCGATTCGGTCATATGCGCCACCGCGGCCTTCGACGTGCAGTAGGCGCCGCGCCCCCTGCGTACCCGCAGCGCCGAGACCGAGGACATGTTCACGATGGCGCCGCCGGGCGCCATATGCCGGGCCGCGGCCTGGGCGCCGTAGAGCACTCCTTCGACGTTCACCTTCAGAGTCGCGCCGATCTGCTCGGGCGAGATGTCCTCGGCGAGCGCGAACGGGAAGATACCGGCGTTATTGATCCAGAAATCGATCCGCCCGAATTCCGCGACGGCACGCTCGGCGAGTTTCTCGTGATCGGCGGGGACGGTCACATCCGCACGCATCCCGACCACGCGACCCGGTTCCGCCGCGAGCGGCTGCGCGGCGAGTTCGGACCCGATCCCCTGCGCGGTCGCGACGACCTGGTCTTCGTTGATATCGGCGGCCACCACCGACACACCGCGGGTGGCCAGGCCTGCCGCGAACACCGCGCCCATCCCCTGCGCCGCCCCGGTGACCACGGCGACCTTGCCGGCCATCTCCGGGTAGTGCGCGGTCATCGGTGCCGCGTCCGTGCGCCCGGGATTGAGCTGCTCGGTGGTGGTGCTCATCTGTTGTCCTCCGAAATCGTATGGAAATCCGTGCGGGTCGGACCGCGGCCTACCGCTGTGGCGCGTCGTCGCGGGAGACGCGCCGGTGGGCGACCGACCAGCGGTCGCCGGTGAGTTCGAGGCGGTCCGCGAGCGTGGTCATCCGCACCAGGCGCGCGGACCCGCCGCGCGGGGTGGCCACGATCTGCAGGTAGGCGCCGACCTCGAGGGTCGAGGAGTCGAGTCGCCGGACCGCGATATTCGTGACGACGTGCCGATGTACCTCGTCGGCCCCCCGGGCCGCTGCGTGGAACGCGCGCGCGAATTCGGTGAGCGCCGCGGTCCCCGTGACCGGCTCGGGATAGCTCGGTGAGTGGAACTCACCGGCCGGTGTGAAGGTGGCCGCCCAGTCGGCGGCCCGGCCGTTGTCGATGTGATGGCTCTGGAAGCCGTACAGCTGGTGGACCGCGGCGACCGTCGCCGGATCGGGCAGGTCGCCGATCGACACCGTGGTCATCGAATTCTCCTCGACGTGATCGCAGAGCCTCCGCTTGCCCCCACCGGCTCAATGTGCGATAATCGCACGCACTGTGCGATATGAGTGAAGGCTAGGTGTCGCCACTCACAAAAGTCAAGAAGGAACGTGATGAACCACAGCACCGCCACCGGGAGTGCACACGCCACCGGAGTCGAGCTCGACTCCGGAATGTCGAAAACGCTCCACCACGGACTCGACATCCTGGAGAGCCTGGCCCGCCATCCCCACGGGCTGTCGATCACCGATCTCGCGGAGTCCGTCGGCGTGCACCGCACCGTCGCGCACCGGCTGGTCCGCACCTTGGAGGCCCACCGCCTGTGCCGCCGCGACGACACCAAACGCGTCACCCTCGGTGCGGGCCTGGTCACCCTGGCCGAGCCGGTCGAACAGGATCTGCGTACAGTCGCGCGGCCGGTGATGGAGGAACTCGCCGAACGCACCCGCGCCACCGTCCACCTCGTACTGCGCGAGAACGCCACCGAAGTGCGCGCGCTGCTGGTGGTCGAACCGCGCAACGCGCAGGTCCATGTGGCCTTCCGGCCGGGACAGGTCCATCCCATCGACCGCGGCTCGGCGGGCTTGGCGATGCTGGCCGCGGGGCCGCCCGTTCCCGGTGAACGACCCGAGGTCGAGACGGCTCGTGACCGCGGCTACGCCGTCACCCGCGGTGAGGTCGTCGCGACCGTGTTCGGCATCTCCGCGCTCGTACCCCGCCGCCGGGGCGAACCGGAAGCCACCATCGGCATCTCCGTCTTCGAGGTCGACGACGAGCCGACCCTGGCGGTCGCGGTCCGCGACGCGGCCCGGCACCTGGGCACCCTGCTGCACTGAACCCGGCCGTGGCCGGCAAGGCCCCCGGCTGCGCGCGCCGCCGGGGTTCCGGCGACCGGCCGGCTGCCGAATGCCCGGAATGTGCTGTCCGTACCCGACCGTGCACCTCGCCGGGCAGTACTGCGGCCGCCGCCGGATCGGGGAAAGCCACCCGGATTCCCGGCGAGCGGGAACCCGGACGCGCCGCGTCACCTGCACGAACTCGCCACCGCGACCGACCAGGGACGCCCTTCGCTCAATCCAACGATCGGCGACTGTAGCGCCGTGTCGGTGGATTGCGACATGTCTTTCGGGTAAGTGTTCTCCGGATCACTCGGTCACTACGACCCGGCCGATCGACCCGCCCACCGAAAATACGGGCGAGTAGCACCCGCACGCTGTGCACATAGTGGTCCCGCGGGTGCACACTACGCAGAGCCGAGCCGAAAACGGCTCATCCGTGACCGTGCCCCACAGACGAAGGAGCCAGGGATAGTGTTCAGTCGTATCGCCATCGTGAACCGGGGAGAGGCGGCGATGCGCCTTGTCCACGCCGTCCGGGATCTGGCGGCCGAAACCGGGCAGCCGATCCAGACCATCGCGCTGCACACCGATGTCGACCGGAACGCGACCTTCGTCCGGGAAGCCGATATCGCCTACGACCTCGGCCCCGCCGCGGCCCGCCCCTACCTCGACCTCAAGGCCCTCGAGCGCGCGCTGCTGGCGACCGGCGCCGACGCCGCCTGGGTGGGCTGGGGATTCGTCGCCGAAGACCCGGCGTTCGCCGAACTGTGCGAGCAGATCGGCGTCACCTTCATCGGTCCGAGCCCCGACGCCATGCGCAAACTCGGCGACAAGATCGGCGCGAAACTGATCGCCGAAGAGGTCGGCGTGCCGGTGGCGCCCTGGAGCCGCGGCGCGGTCGAGACGGTGGAAGCCGCCGCGGCGGCCGCGGCCGAGATCGGCTATCCGCTGATGCTGAAGGCGACCGCGGGCGGCGGCGGCCGCGGTATCCGCGTGATCAACAACGAGGCCGAGCTCGTCGATGCCTACGAGCGCACCAGCCAGGAAGCGGCCCGCGCCTTCGGCAGCGGCATCGTATTCCTGGAGCGGCTGGTCACCGGCGCCCGGCACGTCGAGGTCCAGGTGATCGCGGACGGCCAGGGCACCGCCTGGGCGCTCGGTGTACGCGACTGCTCGGTGCAGCGGCGCAACCAGAAGGTCATCGAGGAATCGGCCTCGCCGGTGCTGCGGCCCGAGCAGGCGGCCGAACTCAAGGCGTCGGCCGAGCGGCTGGCGGTCGCGGTCGGTTATCGCGGCGCGGCGACCGTCGAATTCCTCTACCACCCGGGCGACGAACTGTTCGCCTTCCTCGAGGTCAACACCCGTCTGCAGGTCGAGCATCCGATCACCGAGATCACCACCGGTTTCGACCTGGTCCGCGCGCAGCTGCACGTGGCCTCCGGCGGCCGGCTCGAGGGCGAACCGCCGGCCGAACGCGGGCACGCCATCGAGGCCCGGCTCAATGCCGAGGACCCCGACCGCGACTTCGCCCCGTCCCCCGGCCGGATCGCGCATCTGGACCTGCCGGCCGGCCCGGGTATCCGCGTCGATACCGGCGTCAGCGAGGGCGACACCATCCCCGCCGATTTCGATTCGATGATCGCCAAGATCATCGCCTACGGCCGTAACCGCGACGAGGCGCTGGGCCGGTTGCGCCGGGCGGTCATCGAGACCCGGGTGATCATCGAGGGCGGCGCCACCAACAAGAGTTTCGTCCTCGACCTGCTGGACCAGCCGGAGGTCATCGACGGCAGCGCGGACACCGGCTGGATCGACCGGGTGCGCGGTGAGGGCCGGCTCGTCTCCCACCGGCACTCCGCCATCGCCCTGGCCGCCGCCGCCATCGACGCCTACGAGGAGGAGGAGCAGGTCGAGCAGCACCGGCTGCTGTCCACCGCCTCCGGTGGCCGTCCCCAGGTACAGCACGACAGCGGACGTCCGCTCGACCTGAAGCTGCGCGGCGCGAGCTACCGGGTGCGGGTCGCCCGCATCGGCGCGCACCGGTTCCGGGTCGGTATCGAGGCGGGTACCGATATCCGCACCGCCGACGTCGATCTCGAACGTTTCGATCAGCACACCGGTCAGCTCGTGGTCAACGGCGTCCGCTACCGCCTGATCACCGGCACCCACGGGCCGGTGCACCTCGTCGACGTCGACGGCGTGACCCACCGGGTCAGCCGGGACGAGGGCGGCGTCGTCCGCTCCCCCGCGCCCGCGCTGGTCGTGGCCACCCCGCTGGAGGTCGGCGCCGAGGTCGAGGCCGGCGCACCGGTACTGGTGCTGGAGAGCATGAAGATGGAAACGGTGCTGCGCGCGCCGTTCCGGGCCCGGCTCAAGGAATGCAATGTCTCGGTCGGCACCCAGGTGGAAACCGGCGCACCGCTACTGCGGCTGGAACCGCTCGCCGAGGAGGGTGACGAGGCCGAGGCCGACACCGCGACCGCCGCGGTCGAACTGGATCTGCCCGCCGAATCGGATCCGCAGCCGCACCAGCGGATCGTCCGCGGCCAGCAGGATCTGCGTAGCCTACTGCTGGGCTTCGATGTCGACCCGCACGACGACCGCCGGGTGCTCGACGAGTACCTGGCGGCCCGGCGCGCGGCCGTGGCGGACAATCGCCGGCCGCTGGCCGAGGAGCTCGAACTGGTGCAGGTCTTCGCCGACCTGGCCGAACTGAGCCACAATCGGTCCTGGGAGGACGACCCCACCCCGGGTCACGTCCACAGTGCCCGCGAGTACTTCCACACCTATCTGCAGAGCCTCGACGTCGAGCGGGCCGGGCTGCCGGAGTCCTACCGCGCGAAGCTCGCCCAGGCGCTCGCGCACTACGGCGTCACCGAACTGGACCGTACGCCCGACCTCGAGGCCGCGGTGTTCCGGATCTTCCTGGCCCAGCAACGGCCCGCCGATACGGTCGAGGTCGTCTCGGCACTGCTGCGCGAATGGCTGAACGAGCCAATGCCGGACCGGGTCCTGCGCGAACCCGTCGGCCTGGCGCTGGAGCGGCTCGTCGCCGCGACCCAGGTGCGGTTCCCGGTGATCGCGGATCTCACCCGCGGCCTGGTCTTCGCCTGGTACGGGCAGCCGGTGCTGCGCCGCAACCGGGCCCGCGTCTACACCGACGCGCGCAAGCACCTCAGCTACCTGGACGCGCATCCGCAGGCGTCCGACCGGACCGCGCGGATCGCCGAGATGGTGAGCGCCACCGAACCGCTGGTGCGCCTGCTGGGCCAGCGCCTCTCGCGCGGCTCCGCGGACAACACCGTCATGCTCGAGGTGCTGACCCGCCGCTACTACGGCAACAAGGACCTCACCGACGTTCGCACCCGCGACGCCGGCGACTACACCTTCGTCGTCGCCGAACGCAAGGGCGTGAGCCTGGTATCGGCCGCCGTCAGCTTCGACTCCCTCCCCCGGGTGGTGGCCGGACTGGCCGAACTGTCGACCGGTTCCGCTTCCATCGAGGCCGATATCTACCTGTCCTGGGAGAACCAGCCCGAGGACTTCGATGCCATGGCGGCGGCACTGCAGGAGGTGCTCAACGCGCAGCCGGTGTCCAACCAGGTGCACCGGATCACCGCCACCGTCGCGGGCAGCGCCAACGCGGTCATGCACTACCACTTCACATTCCGTCCGTCGGCGACCGGCCTCGACGAGGAACGTCTCATCCGCGGTCTGCACCCCTATATCGCGCAGCGGATGCAGATGAAGCGGCTGCACAAGTTCGACCTGACCCAGCTGCCGTCCTCGGACAACGAGGAGGTGTACCTGTTCCGGTGTGTCGCCAAGGAGAACCCGGCCGATGAGCGTCTCGTGGCGTTCGCTCAGGTCCGGGACCTGACCGCGCTGCGTGACCACGACGGCCGGCTGGTCACGCTGCCGACGGCGGAGAGCACCATCGCCACCTGCCTGGACTCCATCCGCCGCGCCCAGGCGGGGCGGCCGTCGTCCAAACGGCTGCAGACCAACCGCATCGTGATGTACGTCTGGCCGCCGATCGATATCACCCGCGGCGAACTGGAGGCGATCGTCGAGCGGGTGCGCCCCACGACCACGGGTGCGGGCCTGGAGGAGATCCTGCTCATCGCACGTCAGCGGGACGCCCGGACCGGTGATCTGGTGAAGCTGGCCCTGCGGATCTCCTTCGACGCCACCGGCGGCACCGAACTGACCGTCGGCGAGCGGTCCGACGATCCGGTCGAGCCGCTGGACGCCTACCGGCAGAAGGTGCTGCGCGCCAGCAGCCGCAACACGGTGTACCCGTACGAGCTCACCGGCCTGCTCGGTGAATTCACCGAGTACGACCTCGACGCCGACCACGCGCTGGTGCCGGTCGACCGGCCCAAGGGCCGCAACACCGCGGCGATGGTGGCGGGTGTGGTGACCACCGTGACCGAGCGGCACCCCGAGGGTGTCACCCGGGTGGTGCTGCTCGGCGATCCCACCAAATCGCTGGGCGCGCTGTCGGAGCCGGAATGCCGCCGGGTGATCGCCGCGCTGGATCTGGCCGAGAAGTTGCAGGTCCCGCTGGAGTGGTACGCGCTGTCCTCGGGCGCCCGGATCTCGATGACCTCGGGTACCGAGAATATGGACTGGGTGGCGGCGGCGCTCAAGCGCATCGTCGAGTTCACCCAGGACGGCGGCGAGATCAATATCGTGGTCGCGGGGATCAATGTCGGCGCCCAGCCGTACTGGAACGCCGAAGCCACCATGCTCATGCACACCAAGGGCATTCTGGTGATGACCCCGGATTCGGCCATGGTCCTCACCGGTAAGCAGGCCCTGGACTTCTCCGGTGGTGTCTCGGCCGAGGACAACTTCGGTATCGGCGGTTACGACCGGGTCATGGGCCCGAACGGGCAGGCCCAGTACTGGGCGCCGAACCTGCACGCCGCCCGGGCCGTGCTGATGTCGCACTACGATCACACCTATGTCGTCCCCGGTGAGAAGGGGCCGCGCCGGGCGCCGACCACCGACCCGGTGGATCGGGACATCTCCGGTTTCCCGCATGTCATGGCGGACAGCGATTTCACCACGGTCGGCCAGATCTTCTCGGCCACGGCCAACCCGGACCGCAAGAAGCCGTTCGATATTCGCACGGTCATGCGGGCGGTGGCCGACCAGGACCACGAGGTGCTGGAACGGTGGGCGGGGATGGCCGATGCCGAGACCTCGGTGGTCCAGGACGCACACCTGGGCGGAATCCCGGTGTGCCTGCTGGGTATCGAGTCGCGGGGCGTACCGCGGCGCGGTTTCCCGGCCACCGACGGTCCGGACACCTACACCGCGGGCACCCTGTTCCCGCGATCGTCGAAGAAGGCCGCGCGGGCGATCAACGCGGCCAGCGGCAACCGGCCGCTGGTGGTGCTGGCGAATCTGTCCGGCTTCGACGGTTCCCCGGAATCGATGCGCAAACTGCAGCTGGAGTACGGCGCCGAGATCGGCCGCGCGATCGTCAACTTCCAGGGTCCGATCGTGTTCACCGTGATCTCGCGGTACCACGGTGGTGCGTTCGTCGTGTTCTCCAAGACGCTGAACCCGAATATGACCGTGCTCGCACTGGAGGGGTCGTTCGCCTCGGTGCTCGGTGGCGCCCCCGCCGCCGCGGTCGTCTTCGCCGGCGAGGTGGACAAGCGGACCGCGGCCGACCCGCGGGTCCGCGATCTGGAGGCCCGCGCCGCGAACGCCTCCGGCACCGACCGCGCCACCCTCACCGCCGAACTCGACGAGCTCCGGTCCACGGTCCGCACCGAGAAACTCGGTGAGGTCGCCGCCGAGTTCGACCGCGTGCACGATATCCACCGCGCGGTAGAGGTCGGTTCGGTCGACGCCGTCATCCGGGCCGCCGAACTGCGTCCGCGCATCATCGAGGCCATCGAGGCACATCTGGCGGGCTGATTTCCGGCCGCTCGTTCTCGAACGGCATCCCACCGAGCATCGGGTGCCCCGCTTTCGCGGCGGGGCACCCGATGTGCTTTCGAACCCCGCGGCCGTTGCCCTGTGGCAGCGGCCGTTCTGCTGCGCGCCCCGGCGCGGTCCGGCACGGATTGGCCTCAGCGCGAGCACAATCCTGGCCGACCGCCCGCACCGGATCTACCGTCGGCGACCATGACCACCGGCACCACAGCGCTCAACGACATCACCGATGCCACCACGAAGGCCGTGCGGGAGAACCCCGCCGCGGCCACGGTGCTCTTCCGGGCCGCGGGCGCCCCACAGGGCGCGGTGGGCAGCACGATCACCGCGGGCACACACCGCTTCCCGGTGGACGAACCACCGGCGCTGGGTGGCGACGACACCGCCGCCAATCCGGTCGAGGTCTATCTCGGCGCGTTGATCTCCTGCCATATCGTCACCTACCGGTTCTGGGCCCAGCGCCTGGGCCTCGTGGTCGACGACCTATCTGTCGAGGCGGAAGGCGACCTGGACGTGCGCGGCTTCTTCGGTCTCGACGACCGGGTGCGCGCCGGGTTCCAGGCCGTGCGAGTGCGGGTGCGGATCACCGGACCGGAGACCGCCGAGCGCTACGCCGAACTCCAGGCCGCGGTCGAGGCGCACTGCCCGGTCCTGGACCTGACCACCGGGGTGACACCCGTGGTCACCACTCTCGAAACCGACTGAGTCGCGAGAGTGCCCGGGGTCTCGGCGAGTAGACCACAGGGTCCTCCAGGAAGGTAGTGCCCCCGACCACGGTCGGGATTCGTTGCCTGCGCCGGGCACCGGGCAGCACCATATTGCTCCGCACGTGGGTGGCCGAGGTCGTCGATCCAGGCGGTGCCGGATCGACGACCTCGGCCACCCCGGCGGAGACTCGTGTGCGGCCCGCATCCGGCGGGCCCGGACGGTGCGCGGCCCGACGAGTTCCCTGCACTGCAATAATCGTCACAGTCCACCGGAGCGCACTGATCAGGAATCGAGAAGCGCAGGTGACCGGCCCGGAATTAGCGTGAGCAGCATGAACGCTTCGACACACACCACCACCGCCCTCACCGTCCACCTCGAGGTACCCGACCCCGACGCGGCCCGAGCCACCTACGCCGCCGCCTTCGGCCTCGGTGCCGGGCTGGACTTCCGCGCCGGGCAAGCCCCCACGAACGGATTCCGCGGCTACATCCTTTCCCTGGTGGTGTCGCAACCCGGGAACGTGGACAGTCTGGTCGACAGCGCGCTCGGCGCCGGCTTCACCACCCTGAAGCCCGCCGCGAAGAGCTTCTGGGGCTACGGAGGTGTCCTCCGGGCACCCGACGGCGCGATCTGGAAGATCACGACCTCGAAGAAGAAGGACACCGGGCCGGTCACCCGCGACATCGACGAGGTCGTGCTACTGCTCGGGGTCGACGACGTCAAGGCCGGCAAGCGGTTCTATGTCGAACGTGGCCTGACGGTGGCCAAGAGCTTCGGTGGCAAGTACGTGGAATTCGCGACCCCCGACTCGCCGGTGAAGCTGGCACTCTACGGACGCCGCGCCGCGGCGAAGGACGCCGGCGTCTCCCCGGACGGGGACGGTTCACACCGTATCGTCATCGCCGGCACCGCTGGTTCGTTCACCGATCCCGACGGTTTCGTCTGGGAGTCCACGGCCGGGTGAGCCCGAAGCGGCCCGCGACGGCCGCGGACTCCACCGGCAGCGGCGCGCGCAATGTGTTCGGCGCCGCGCCATCCGGTGCGGTGAACCCGGATGCCGCGGCCGTGGGCACACTTCGTCGAAGGTCAGTCGGCGGCGACATGCGCCGGTCGCTGCCGGACGAAGGCCAACACGGGCAACGCGGTGACGAGCAGGACGGCGCCGGCGGCGGTCAGCGCGAGATGATCGGCGGAGGTGAACGCCTCGTGCCACTCGCGACCCATCGGACTCGGCGACGTAGATGCGCAGTGACCTGCGGCCCGGCGACGCCGGCCCGTGGTTTCCGCGCCGGCCGGGACCTGCTCGGGCGCCACGGGCAGGGACAACGTACCCCGCCACGGCCGTGGGTACCGTCACCGGCGGGAAGAGCGTAGCGAGCAGGTGGCGGGCACCGGGCGTCGCGACCGGCCGGTCTCAGCGGGCGAAGGTCGCGGTGTGGGCAGCGGCGACCAGGCGGGTGAGTTCGGTTCCCGCGTCGTCGCCGAGCACCGCGAACGCGGGGGCGATGAGGTCGTCGGTGATCGATTCCGCACGCTGCCAGGCGGCGCGGATCTCGTCGGAGATCTCTTCGAACGGTTCGGGCCACCCGTACCAGCGGGCCTGGCCGGGACCGTCGTTGAAGGGCGACCCCGAGATCAGCACGGCCTGCAGCGGGGTGATACCGGCGGCCCGCACGGCGAGAAGGTGCAGTCCGCCGCGGAGTTCGCGCAGGACGTGGGCGAGCTGCATGACGCGGCCCGGCGCGTCACCGGGCAGGGGTACGGCGCGCCACCCCGCGAACAACGGGAGTCCGGCCGGGTCCGCTGCCGCGACAACGGCGTCCAGCAGTTCGGCCAGGCACGGCGCCTCGTCGAAGGAAGCGAGCTTCCGGCGGCCGAAGTCCTGACAGGCCAGCGCGTACCGGTGGGCGGCCTTCGCGGCGGGCATCGGGACCGACTCCCAGGCCGCGCGGATCGAGTGGGCCGGAAAGAACCCGAACGCCGCGGTCACCACCTCGGCGTCCACCTCACCGAGCACGCCCCCGCGGCCGCGCGTATAGGGACCGAAGAATTCGTCCCTACCGGTTTCGGCGGCGTACTCCCGGGCCTCCCTCGAAAACATGAAACCACCACCGAGTTCCTGGATATGTGCGTTCACCGGGGCGCCGACCGACATCTTCGTTCCTTCCACTGCCCGGATATCCGCCCCACCGTATCCATCTTTTACGCTGTACGGAAGCCGCGCGCACCGCACTGCCGCGCCCGGCCCGCCGACCGGCCGATACCCGGCGCGCGGCGCCGGGTGTGGCCGGCCGGGTCCGGGGTATTCACGCGCCGTGAACTCACCCATGGGAACAGCCGAGTCGTATTGGATGGATTCCACCGGGCCGACGTCGTATCCGCCGCTGACCGGCGATATCGAGGCAGATGTCGCGGTGGTCGGCGCGGGCATCGCGGGGATCTGCAGCGCCTGGGAGATCGCGGCCACCGGGCGTTCGGTCGTAATACTCGAGGCCGACCGGATAGTCGGCGGAACCACCGGCTACACCACGGCGAAGGTGAGCGCCCAGCACACACTGGTCTATGACATGCTGCGTTCTTCGTTCGACGAGGAGACCGCGCGCTTGTACGCCCGCTCGCAGCAGGAGGCGATCGAACATCTCGACCGCACGGCCACCGAACTGGGTATCGACTGCGAACTGGAGCGGGCGCCCGCCTACACCTATGTCACCGAGGAGAAACGGATCGGCCAGATTCGCGCCGAAGTCGATGCCGCGCGGCATGCGGGGCTGCCGGCCACCCTGGTCACCGAGACCGGTCTGCCCTTTCCGGTGGCGGCGGCCGTCCGCGTGGCGGACCAGATCCAGTTCCATCCGCGCCGCTACCTGCTCGGCCTGGCCGAGGCCCTGATCGCGCGTGGCGGCCGGATCTTCGAACGCACGCGGGTCGTCGCGCTGGACGAGGGCAGCCCCTGCCGGTTGACCACCGAGTCCGGCGCCGTGGTGCGTGCGCGGGATGTCGTGGTCGCCACCCACTACCCGGTATTCGACCGAGCACTGCTGTTCGCGAGGCTGCAGCCCCGGCGCGAGCTGGCCGTCGCGGGCGTGATCGCCGCCGAGCACGACCCGCAGGGAATGTACATCACGCCGGAGAACAACACCCGCTCGGTGCGCACCGCCCCGTACGGCGCGGACCGGCGGCTGCTCATCATCACCGGCGAGCACCTACGGCCGGGCACGGCCTCCACCACGGACCGGTTCGACCTGCTGGCGCAGTGGGCTCGCGACCATTTCCCGGTGGACTCCCTCGCCTACCACTGGGGCGCCCAGGACAACACCACCTCCGATGGGATGCCCTATATCGGTCGCTTCCATCCCGGCGCCCGGCACGTGTACGTATCCACGGGTTTCGGCGGCTGGGGGATGACCCACGGGATCATGGGCGGGCGCCTGCTGGCCGCCGAACTCGCCGGCGAACCGGCGCCCTGGGCGAAGATCTACGATCCGCGCCGCCTGCATCCGAAGGTCGAGGCCGGCAGCGTGCTGACGTCCGGGTTGGATGTGGGCCGCCATCTCGTCGGCGACCGGCTCCGCCCGCATACCTTCGTCGACTCCGCCGCGGACCTCGCCCCGGGAAGCGGAGCGGTGATGCGCAGGTCCGGGCGCCGCAGCGCCGTCTACCGCGACCACGACGGGCGGCTGCACTCGGTATCGGCGGTATGCACCCATCTGGGTTGTCTCGTGGCGTTCAACGATGCCGAAACCAGCTGGGACTGCCCGTGCCACGGATCGCGCTTCGATATCGACGGCAAGGTCCTGGAAGGCCCGGCGACCAGGCCCCTGGAATCGCACGACCCGGGTGCGGACTGACCGCCACGGTGGAGACCGAAGGTAGCCGCCGGTGCGAGGCGCGGGAGGTCAGCCGGCCGCCGAACGCACGTCGTTCGCCGCGTCGTCATCGATGCCGATCCGCACCAGCGCCGCGGCGAATTCGGCGGACCGATCGCGCGGCGCCAGGCGAGCGAGTTCCGCTCGATCGGTGGGCAACCCGACTTTCGCGGCCCCGCGCACGGCGCGTTCGTCGAAATAGGGGCGCGCCCAGGTCCACACATCCTGCACCTCGCGCAGGAAGATATCGCCACCCGTGGGACCGATTCCCTTGAACTCCTGGATCAGCTCCGCTGCCCGGCCGGTGTCGTGATCGGCTTCATCCGCCAGCTTGCGCAGGTCACCGTCGTATTTATCGACGGCCGTGGTGGCGGCGGCGCCCAGTTGAGCGGCGGTGCTCTCGTCATAGCGGCGATAGTGCCCGCGCCCGAGCGCGTCGACCAGGTCCTGCCAGTCCGCGTCCGCCACCTTCCGGGCGGTGCGGTAACCGCTGTTCATCAGCTCCGTCGTGGCGGAGATCGCGATATCGGCCGAGATGCGGGCGCTGAGCAGATCGGTCAGCACGAGCAGCTGGAACAGCGGGGCCGGTTTGTCGTCCAGCCTGATCCCGGCTTCGGCGGCGTAGGTGGTGCCCGCTCGGTCGAGCAGGGCGCGCACAACGTTTCGGTGGCTCATCACTCCTCCTCCTCGTCTCTGCCGCGCGGGTACCCGCGGCCCGCGCGCCCACACAGTTCCGCCGGTCCGCTCCCCGCCCGCGCCGGGCGCGGCACGATTCCGTCGCGCCCTGCTCTCGCGGTGAATCGCCCGGTTGCCGGACAGCGTGCGAGCCGTCAACCCAGGACACCCGCCAGGCCGCTGCCGCCGGGTGATGCGGTGACCGCATCCGCTTCGCTCACCAGCCACTGACCGCATACGCAACGCCAGTAGCGGACCGCACCGTGTTCGGAGATCAGGGCGGGTTCGGGCCAGGAGCACGCGGAGCAGGTGATGGTCATAACCCGAGTCTGCTGTAATGGTTCTATGCATTTCAACCCTTACGGAGGCGCCGCGGCCGACCTGGCGGCCCGGCTGGTGAACGCGCCACCGGATCAGGATCTGGCCGCACTGCTGGCCGAGGCCGGTTACACACCGATCGGGACGGTGAGTTCCCGGCAGGCGGCCGAACTACTCCGCTGGACCCGCCGGCTCGACTCGGTGTTCCGCGCACCCGGGGTCGAGCCGATCAACGCGCTGCTGGCCGAGACCACGAGCCGCCCCTATATCTCGACCCACGACGGACGCGCCCCGCATCTGCACTACGCCGCCGAGGACGCGCCGGTCGAGGAACGCGTGAAGGCCTATACCGCCGCGGGGCTGGCCGAACTGTACTGCGCCGCGCCCGACCGGATCGGGCAGTGCCGACGGGAGGAATGCCCGCGGGTGTTCGTCGACATCTCCCGCAACGGACGGCGCCGCTTCTGCTCCGAACGGTGCGCCAACCGGGTGAATGTGGCCAGGCACCGGGCCAGGTCCGCCCGCCGGGCGGGGTGACCCCGCTCCCGGCACACATCGTGCGGCGGCCCGGGTGTCACGGCACCGGGACGGCCTCGAGCACATTCTCCGGCGACAGCGTGGGTGTGCACGAGATCAGCGCGAACCCGGCGCCGGCCAGCAGGGCACGATACTCGGACTCGGTTCGTTCCCGCCCGCCGGTGTGTACCAGCATCTCGAGGTCGATGTAGTGGCCCGGATGCGGGAGATTCCGCTGCGGGAGAAGCAGTTCGATCACCAGCAGCCGGGCCGTCGGGGCCATCGCCGCGCGGACCGTCCGCAGGATCTGCCCCGCCTGTTCGGCGGGCCAGTCGTGCAGGATGTGCTTGAGCACATAGAGGTCGCCGCCCTCCGGAACGGCGTCGAAGAACGAGCCACCGACCGTAGTACACCGGTCGGCGGTTCCGGCCCGGGCCAGCAGTTCCGCCGTTTCGGTCACCACCTCGGGCAGATCGAACAGCACGCCTGTGCAGTCCGGCGCGCGGCGCAGTATTTCCGCGAGCAGGGCGCCGCGACCACCACCGATATCGACGACCGTGCGGTAGCGGGTGAAGTCGTGCGCTGCCAGCACCGCGCGCTGCCCCAGGCCATCCATATCGGACATCGCGCGATCGAACATATCGCCGAGCGCACGGTCGGCGCGGACGAGATCGAAGAAGGCGCGGGCGGCGACGGCCGGCCGGCCGGTGCGCACCACGTCCACCAGACGATTCCAGTGGTCGCGGTGCGTCGGGCTACCGAAGAACAGCACCGCGTCCCGCAGCGAGACGGGCACGTCGTTGCGCAACGCCTGGGCCATGGGGGTGAGCGTGTAACGACCGTCGCGGCGCCGGGCGAAGATACCGTGCGCGGTCAGCAGGCGCAGCAACCGCCGCAACGCATCGGGGTCCGCGCCGACCGCCCGCGCGAGGTCGGTGCCCGAGCGCGGGCCGGCGACGAGCGCACCCGCTATATCCAGGGCCGCGGCCGCGTAGATCGCCTGGGACAGCCAGCCCGCGGTGACCATCTCCATGAGGGCGAAATGTGGAGGAATCAGCCGCCGGTGGATCCCGGCCAATCCGCCGCGGACCCGCTCTATCGCGCGAACGACCGACCGCGGCGGTGTCTTCGTTCGATCGGAGAGCATGGCGACTCCCTCTCGTGGCGGGTGTATCCGCTGAGACTACGACCTCTCGCGGGCGCCCCCGGACAACGCGGCGGTCGTGTCCGGCCGCTCCCGCCGATCGTCAGCCGGCCTCCGCGGACCGCGGCAGGTGCACCAGAATCAGCCCGACCCCGGCGATCAGGAAATTCTGCAGCGCGGCCGACGAGGCGTTCACATCCTCGTTGGCCCACATCCGGAACCATTCACCGCCGATGGTCAGGAAGCCGCCCGCGAACAGCAGGACGGCCAGCGTCCAGCCCAGGCCGGAACGTTTCGCGGCGGTAGCTGTCGCTCCCACCCGTCCGCGCAGGGCGGCACACGGTCGACGAACCATCAACCCGGGATCTGCAGCGCCGCATAGGTCCAGCCGAAGGCCGACAGCAGCAGGCCCTGTTGCGCCGAGGACAGGTCCATTTCGTCGGCGATGGCAGGTACCGCGATCGAGAGGTTCGCACGGTCCATGTAGTTGATGACCACTGTCACGAACAGCATGACCGCGATCAGGCTTCGCGCTGTACTGGCCTTGGCGGCCAGGCCGGATGCCGCGGGCCGCTTATCGAGCATTGTCTTTATGGTCACCAATCCGCGAAAGAACCGTCACTGTGACGCCGGATCGGGTTACGGCCACCGGTGTCCGACAGCCGCCCGCTCCGCCACATATTCCTCATTGATCTCGATGCCGAGGCCCGGCCCGGACGGAATCCGGACCTGGCCTTCGGCGTAGGTGAACACCGCCGGATCGACCAGGTAGTCGAGCAGGAGGAATTGTCGGCCACGGTGCTCGATACGGTCCACCTGGCAGTCGAGGACGGCGGTTCGGTGCTCTACCTGGACAAACTCCCCGGCTCGCGGGGGGCGGAGATGCGCTCGCGGATCGGGTACCGCATGCCGCTGACCCGCGCGGGCGTCGGTAAGGCGCTGCTGCTCGTCGCGGCCGATCGCTGGGCCGAGCAGTACGCCGCCGATGAAGCGCGACTTCCGGCTGGGGCAAAGCCCGGCGCCCCCGAGGACTTCCTCGCCTGTATGCAGATCTACGCCCGCATCGGTGCGGCCATGGACCTCGAGGACAACGAACCCGGCATCCGCTGTGTCGCGGCGCCGATACGCGACGCGTCCCGCGCGATCGTGGGCGCGGTCAGCGTAGCGGCGACATGCCCGACGAGCGGATGCGCGGCCTGGTGCCGGTGGTGCGCCGCGCCGCGGGCCGGATCTCGGCCTCGCTGGGCTACCTGGCGACCTGACCTGCCGGGCGCACACGGCAAGGCGTCCGGTCAGGATCGCCGCTCGGCCTTACCGAGCGCCGACAACCCCTCCCAGACGGGCCCGAAGACGAGCCATAGGCCGGTGACGGTCCAGGCCCGGCCGATCCACCAGTACAACTCGCCGGCTTGCGCGCCATCGGCAGCGGTGACAACGATCAGCACGAGCGCGGCCGAGGCGATCACAGCGGCGAGTACCACGCGACTCCATTCACGCCAGGCCGCCGCGACCCGCTCCCTGCTGCCTTTGGGCGGTTTCGCCGGCGCCGGACCGCCCGCGAAGCGATGGGCGAAGCGGGTATCGGCCCAGCGCACCAGGGCGGGACCGAACGCGACACTCACCCCGAGATAGATCGCGGCCAGTCCGTGGACGACACCCGGCTCGGCACCTCGGCGTAGATCGATCGCCGCGGCGACGATGAGCGCCACGTCCAGCAACGGGATACCCCACAGCAGGGCCGCGCCGACGGCGCGCAACCGGAGCGGATACCGGGCGGTGAGTCCCGCGGCGAGTAGCACCCACAGGCCCGCCTCGGAGGCCGCGATCATCATCGCGACCGGATTACTCAGGACAGTGTCGAGCATCTGACGTCCTCTACTGGTCCGGTGTGCACCTGTCGCAAAGCTACGGTCGTGCGGCGGGCGTGCGCGTCATCCGAACGGACGATCGCGGGCGCCTCCGAACGAGGAGAGCCGCCGCCGGCGGGCCACAACGCGACGACGGAAACGCAAGAGCCCCAGAACAACACATAATTACCTGTGCGAAATGCATCGTTTTACGCCCGGCACCGAAATATATGAGAAATTCACGCAATCGGTCCGCAGCGGCGATCTTGTTATCTCACCGGGCTCCGATTTACTGACATATATGTAATTATCGGCGGCCCGATCCGATTGTGTCGGATGGATCACAATTCAGTTTGCTTTCACCCTCGATACCTATAACGTTCGGATAACACCAGTACCAAGGTGTGCGGCGGCGCAGACGGCATCGCCGAAGCAACGGATACGACAGGAGCATTATCATGGGTTCAGTGGACTTCAGCGCCCTCGGCGATTTCTTCGGCGCCTTCGGTGACATCTTCGGCGGCATCGGAACCCTGTCGAGCTTCTCTGCCGAGTAAGTATGCGCTGCGCATGAGCAGGGAATCCTGTGAAAACAGCCCGCCGGATCACGTCCGGCGGGCTGTTGCCGTATTCCGGCACGCATTTCGCGTGAGTTTCACACATATCACCACCGGAATAGCGACGGAACCATTTATCGAAGATTGTCGATACAGACGATCGGGAGTCATTTCGCATACCGGGCAACGGACCCGATCGGACGCGGTTCGCCGCTGGAGCCGCCATACCGGACGACGCCCCGCCGGACGACGCAAAGATCACAGACGGGTCAACCGATTCGGCACCGCCGTTACGGGACGTATAGGAGTTCCGGGCGCCGGACTCCGCCTCAGTGGGATGGCCGGCACGGAATTCCGGAGCAGTACATTCGGGGCGCGCGTAAGTGCATGTCCCCGATGTGACGAACCCGCAGACCGGCCCGTCGCGACAGCGCCGCCCGCGAGGTACCGGGTATGACCCCTATCACTCCCACGGAACGGCCCCTGCAAGCGACCTGGCACCACCCTGACCAGGCATTATCCGAAAACAGGTATACCCGGGGCCGTTCGACCGGCGCATTTTCGCGCCCGATACCAGACTCTGGAAGCCGTACGAATCGGCAACCATCACGTCGAGGGCAGTAATGCACCAGTGGAATTCCGACCACGTCCCGGACTGCAGTGATCTGTACGCGGAATGCACCGAGGCCGCACTGATGATCCGTCGATGCGCAAGCTGCAGCAGGCTGTTCGCCCCGCCGGTCACCCGGTGCTCGGCATGCCGGTGCGACGATTTCGAGCGTGTCCCCTCGACCGGGAGTGGATCCATCGTGTGCTGGCGGAAAATCGCCTGTGCGCCGAACGCTCGCACGGAAGCGGTGGAGTCCGCGATAGCGATCGTGGAACTCGACGAGGGGCCGTGGGTCTACACGACGATCCACGGTGAACTGCCCCGTGCCGGGCGCCGGCCGGTCCGGGTGCACTTCCAGGCGCCACCTCGCGGGGACCGCTTCCCGGTATTCGTGATCAGCGGCGGTCGGCCGGCTCTCGCCGCGGAGTGACCGCCCCGGCGTATCCCCCGCCACCGGGATGAGCGGCCCGCGACGCGACCTTCCCGGGAACAACGCCTCGCCGCCGGAGGCGCCCCGGCGATAGAGTTGAGGTGGCGAGAGGGACGCGTATGGTACCCGGTGCCCACAACCAGACTCGGTGGATCGCGCCCACCCCATGAACGGCGACGACCCCGTACGCACACGCCGCGAGTCGACGATGACCGTCGCGACGGAACTGGACGCTGCCGGATTCGAGGACGCGGCGGAAGTCGGCCGCGGCGGATTCGGTGTGGTCTACCGATGCAAGCAGGAACCGCTGGACCGGACGGTCGCGGTGAAACTGATGACCGCGGAATCCGACGAGGACAATCGTGCCCGCTTCGCCCGGGAGCAACGCGCGATGGGCCGGTTGACCGGCCATCCCAATATCGTCACCGTGCTCGAGGAGGGCGTCACCGCCCGCGGGCGGCCGTATCTGGTGACCCCGTTCTATCCGCTGGGCTCCCTCGACACCTGGATTCGCGACCACGGGCCGCTGGCCGCCGAGGACGTGCTGCAGATCGGCGTGAAGATCGCCGGTGCGCTGGAGAGCGCACACCGGCTCGGCGTCGTCCACCGGGATGTGAAACCGGGCAATATCCTGCTCACCGACTACGGTGAGCCCGCGCTGACCGATTTCGGTATCGCGCATATCGCGGGTGGTTTCCGCACCGCCGCGGGCACCGTGACCGGGTCGCCGGCATTCACCGCCCCCGAAGTCCTCGAAGGCGAACCGCCCACTCCCGCCGCCGATGTGTACGGGCTCGGCGCCACCATGTTCTGCGCACTCACCGGGCACGCGGCGTTCGAGCGGCGCAGCGGCGAGAAAATGGTGACCCAGTTCCTGCGGATCACCACCCAGCCGCTGCCCGACCTGAGGGAAAGCGGCGTGGCCGCCGATATCAGTGACCTGGTGGAATCGGCGATGGACCGGGACAGCCGGAAGCGTCCGTCGGCCACGGCCCTGGGCCAGTGCATCCGCCGGTTGCAGGAGCGGCACGGATACCCCATGGACGAGATGGCGTTGCAGGAGCAACCCGCCCGCGAAGAGCCCGCGGACAAGCCCCGGATACCGCCACAGCGTAAACCGATCGGGGCCGACCACAGCGGGAACATCCCCCTGGAGCTGACCAGTCTCGTGAACCGGCGCAGCGAAGTGACGGAGGTGAAGAACCTGCTGGCGAACTCCCGGCTGGTAACCCTCACCGGCACCGGCGGCGTGGGAAAGACGAGACTCGCGCTGCGGGCGGCGGCACAGGTGCGGCGGGACTTCTCGGATGGTGTGTGGCTGGTCGACCTCACCGATGTCTCCGACCGCGCGATCCTGGTCGATGTGGTGGCCGACGCGGTCGGGGTACGCGAAGAGACGGGCCGGCCGCTGCTCGATGCGCTGGTGGAGTACCTGTGCCCGCGCGAAACACTGCTGGTGCTGGACAACTGTGAGCAGTTGGTGCGCGCGGTCGCGGAACTGGACGAAGCCCTGCTGAAGGGCTGCTCGGGATTGCGAATCCTCGCCACGAGCCGCGAGCCCTTGAACATCGCCGGTGAGGCGGTGCTGCGGGTGGCGCCGCTGCTCGTTCCCGACCCGGACCGGGTGCCCACACTGCTCGGCCTGCCCCGTTTCGACGCGGTTACCCTGTTCGCCGAACGCGCCGCCGCGGCAGTCCCGGGTTTCGAACTCGACGAGAGCAACAAGGATGCCGTGGCGCAGATCTGTGCGCGATTGGACGGGTTGCCCCTGGCCATCGAGTTGGCGGCCGCCCGGCTGCGCACCATGACACCGCAGCAGATTCTGGAGCGCATCGATATCCGCAACCCGGTGCTCACTCGCTCCAGCCGCACCGCACCGACCCGCCAGCAAACCCTGCGCCTGTGCATGGCCTCCAGTTACGACCTGTGCACTCCTGCCGAACAGCGGCTGTGGGCCCAGCTTTCGGTGTTCGCCGGGAGCTGCGAACTGGATGCCGCGGAGGGCGTCTGCGATATAGACCCCGGCCCGGACAGCGTGCTGGACGTGCTGTCGGCGCTGATGGACAAATCGATTCTCATCCGGGAGGAAACCGGCGGCGCCGTACGCTTCCGGATGCTGCAGACCCTGCGCGACTTCGGCCGGGAGAGCTTACGGGAGGCCGGGAGGGAGGGAGAACTGCGCCGACGGCACCACGAGTGGTACGAGCGGCTGTGCGCGGAGTCCACGGCCGGCTGGATCAGCGCCGAACAGCCCCGCTGGATCGCCCGGCTCACCCAGGAACTACCCAACCTGCGCGAAGCGCTCGAATACTGTCTGGCCGAGGACACCGAGGCGGCGGCGGACGCCGGGGTGCGGACCGCCGCCGAGCTTTTCGAGTTCTGGAACTTCCGCGGCCTCTACGGCGAGGGCCGTTCGTGGTTGCGGCGCGTGCTCGCCCGGCCCCGGTGGCATTCGGTCCCCGATCGGATCCGAGCTCTGTGCGCAGCAGGCAAGTTGGCCACCACACAGGGCGAGTTTCCGGCAGTGGCGGAAGCCCTGGCGGAAGCGCAGGACCTCACCGGGCCGGAAACCGAGCCGATGTGCCGGGCGCAGATCGCCTATCTGGAAGGGCTTTTCGCCATGGCGCGCGGTGAACCCGACGCCGCACCGGCCCATTTCGAACGCGTCGTGGAGCTCACCGGCGCCGCTCCGCCAGGTCCGCTGCGGATGGGCGCACTCACCCTGACCGGCTGGGCGTACGAGCTGAGCGGAGACACCGGCCGGGCGAGCGAGTACTACCAGCAGGTACTCACCGTCACCGAGCCGCGCGGTGAAATGCTCCATCGCGCGGCTGCCCTGCGCGGTATGGGAATCGCGGTCTGGCGGGACGGCGACCGGGTGCGGGCCCGGGAGCTGCTACAGGAGGGGTTGCGGGTCAACAACAGCCTGATCAGCAGCACAGTGATCGGTATGTTCTGTCTCGAGGGGCTGGCCTGGGTCGTCGACACCCGCACCGAAGCCGAACGCGCCGCGGTGCTGATGGGCGCCGCACAGGGACTGTGGCCGTCGGGTTCCCGCGTCATGACCGTCTTCCACAATATGGCCGCCTTCCACGCGGAATGCGAGCACGACGCCCGGGCAGCCCTGGGCGACCGGCGATTCGATGCGGCCCACCAGCAGGGACAGAGCATGGGCATGGATGCCGCCGTGGCCTACGCGCTCGGCGAACCGGCCACCTCCGCCGGCAGCCCGGCAGACCGTGCGGCGAATCTCACCCGGCGCGAACGTCAGGTCGCCGAATTGATCGCCCAAGGGCTCAGCAACAAGCAGATAGCGACCAAGCTGGTGATCTCCCAGCGCACCGCCCAGGGCCATGTGGAGAACATCCTGACCAAGCTCGGGTTCACCTCACGTGTCCAGATCGCGGCCTGGGTGGTGGCGAACGCGCGACACTGAAGCCTGCCCGCCATCCTGCACGCCTTCGACAAGAGCGCCGGCAAACTGGGCATGGAGCAGATCGATCTGCTGATCCTGCACCAGGCGCTGCCCGGTGAATTCGACCGGACCGTGGCCGCCCCGACGGAAACGGATCCGGGCCGCCCCGTACGGGACGGCCCGGAACTCCGCGGCACCGATCAGCGCAGATCGTAGCGATCGTTTTCGGCGACCTTGACCCACGCGGCGACGAAATCATCGACGAACTTACGACCGGCATCGCGCTGTGCGTACACCTCGGCCACGGCGCGCAGCACCGAATGCGACCCGAAGATCAGGTCGTTGGCGGTGGCCGTCCACTTGGTCTCACCGCTGCGGCGGTCGCTGCCCTCGTACACGTTCTCCGCCGTCTCCGACGCCTTCCACTCCGTGTCCTGGTTCAGGAGATTGACGAAGAAGTCGTTGGTCAGCACACCGGGCCGGTCGGTGAACACCCCGTGCTCGGTGCCGCCGTGGTTCGCGCCGAGTGCGCGCAGACCACCGATCAGCACCGTCAGTTCCGGTGCCGTGAGATCGAGCAGGTAGGCCCGGTCCACCAGCAGGCGTTCCAGCGGCGCCTTCTCGCCGTTGCGCACATAGTTGCGGAACCCGTCGGCCCGCGGTTCGAGGACCGCGAACGACTCCACATCGGTGTTCTCCTGGGTGGCGTCGGTGCGGCCGGGCCGGAACGGCACGGTCACCTCGTGGCCCGCGTCCCGGGCCGCCTTCTCGACCGCCGCCGAACCGGCGAGGACGATCAGGTCGGCCAGCGACACCTTCTTCCCGCCCGCGGCCGATCCGTTGAAATCCTGCTGGATCCGCTCGAGGACGGGCAGGACTTTCCGGAGTTCGGACGGTTCGTTGACCTCCCAGTTCCGCTGCGGTTCCAACCGGATCCGGGCGCCGTTCGCACCGCCGCGCTTATCGGTGCTGCGGAAACTCGCCGCCGAAGCCCACGCGGTCTTGACCAATTGCGGCACCGACAGGCCGGAATCGAGGATCTTGCCCTTGAGTTCGGCGATATCCTCGTCGTCGATCAGTTCGTGGTCGACCGCCGGGACCGGGTCCTGCCACAGCTGCGGTTCGGGAACCCACGGGCCGAGGTAGCGGCTGATGGGCCCCATATCGCGATGCAGCAGCTTGTACCACGCCTTGGCGAACGCCTCGGACAACTCCTCGGGATGTTCCAGCCAGCGGCTGGTGATCTCCCGGTAGACGGGGTCCTCGCGCAGCGCGAGGTCCGTGGTCAGCATCGTGGGGGTACGCGCGGGGCCGTCGAACGGATCCGGGATCGTGCCCTCGCCGCCGCCGTCCTTCGGCTTCCACTGGTACGCCCCCGCGGGGCTCTTGGTGAGTTCCCATTCGTATCCGTACAAGTTCTGGAGGAAGCCGTTGCCCCATTGGGTCGGAGTGGAGGTCCAGACGACCTCGAGACCGCTGGTGATGGCGTCCTTGCCCTTACCGGTCCCGTAGCTGCTCTTCCAGCCCAGGCCCTGCTGTTCGATCGGGGCGGCTTCGGGTTCGGCGCCGACCAGGTCGGCATCGCCGGCACCGTGGGTCTTGCCGAAACTGTGGCCGCCGACGATGAGCGCGGCGGTCTCCTCGTCGTTCATGGCCATCCGGCCGAAGGTCTCCCGGATATCCCGGGCGGCGGCCACCGGATCGGGCCGCCCGTTGGGGCCTTCGGGATTGACGTAGATCAACCCCATCTGGACGTTGGCCAGGGGGTTCGCCAGTTCCCGGTCACCGCTGTAGCGCTCGTCGCCGAGCCAGGTGTCCTCCGGACCCCAGAAGACCTCTTCCGGTTCCCAGATATCGGGGCGCCCGAAGCCGAATCCGAAGGTCTGGAAGCCCATCGAATCGAGCGCGACATTCCCGGCGAACACGATCAGGTCGGCCCAGGAGATACTGTTTCCGTACTTCTGCTTCACCGGCCACAGCAGGCGGCGGGCCTTGTCCAGGCTGGCGTTGTCAGGCCAGCTGTTGAGCGGCGCGAACCGCTGCGCGCCCTGACCGCCGCCGCCGCGGCCGTCGGCGATCCGATAGGTACCCGCCGCGTGCCAGCTCATCCGGATGAACAGGCCGCCGTAGTTTCCGTAGTCGGCCGGCCACCAGTCCTGCGAGTCGGTGAGCACCGCCGCGACATCGGCTTTCAGCGCTTCGACGTCGAGCTTCGCAAACTCCGCGGCGTAGTCGAAATCCTCGCCGAGCGGATTGGCTTTGGACGAATGGGCGTGCAGCACCGAGACATCGATCTGCTCCGGCCACCAGTCCGTATTGGTGCGGGGGCGGTGGTCGGTATGGGGCGTAGGCGAGGGGATCGCCGGGTTCTCGCTCTCGCTCGCGCTGCGAGTTCCGGTGTCAGGAGCGGGTGGACGACTATCGGAGGTCACGACTTTCCTTCCTGAATAAGTGGCAGGAGCTGCGATCAGGTGCGGTGCGATGCCGCACAGTCGGGACACAGACCCCAGTAGATGACCTCGGCTTCGTCGATCGAGTAGCCGTGGTCGTCGGAGGCTGTCAAGCATGGGGCCGCGCCGACCGCGCAATCGACATCGGCGATCGAACCGCAGGTCCGGCATACGACGTGATGGTGATTGTCACCGACGCGGGACTCGTAACGGGCCACCGAACCGGAGGGCTGGATACAACGCAGGAGTCCGGCCGCGGTGAGCGTGTGCAGGGAGTCGTACACCGCCTGGTGCGAGACCGCCGACAGGCGCGACCGCACGGCGCGGATGATCGAATCGGTGTCGGCATGCGGGTGGTCGTACACCGCGCTCAGCACCGCCACTCGCGGAGCCGTCACGCGCAGCGAAACTCCCCGCAGCATCTGCTGGAAATCCACGGCCGCATGCACAGCGGAAAGTCTGGTCTCTTTTCTGGAATGAGTCAAGCATTCGCTGCGTGCTCGACCGTCTGCCCTGGTCACGGCGATTTGTTCGTCATGTCGGGGTCATCCTGTTCGTCGCATGAGCTCTTCAGTCACAGAGACGCACCGCTACGGCCTCCGCCCCGCCGGCACGCGCGACCGTGGCGAACTCCACGCGCTGGTCGGCGAAAAGGACCCGGTACCCGTCGGCGTCGATACTCCGGTACTCCACGAAGACCGGAGCGATATCGTCGTCGGGATCGATATAACCGAAGCCCTTCTGGGCGTCGTACCAGATCACCCGGCCGGACCGGATCGAGGAGCGGTCGGCCGTCGGCCGGGGTAGCAAGGCGCCGGATTCGTTCTCCAGTCGCGCAGAGGCGGGCGCCGTCACCGGACGCCCGCTTTCGAGGCGCCCATGACCCGGTTCCACCACTCGTCGAGCGGGCTGGGCTCCGGCCAGACCACCCGGGCCTCCGAACGGGACTGCGTGCGTTCTCGTGTCGATGCTGTCGATATTTCGGTAGCGGGCATGACCGGATACATCTCCAAACTGGCGAATCGGATGGACAAAAGGATGTTCGTCGTCGGCGCGGTAGATCCGCGGGCGAGACGGACCGGAGCGCGGCGGGCCGGAGCGGACCACCCGGCTTCTGGCCGGGGGCCGCCGCCCGCGAACTCCGTTCATATCGATCGGATGTAGATAATCTTTGTCTCAAAACATAGATTTCTTATAGCACTGACAATTACCTAGTGCAAGTTGATAAGGTAGGAAACCTCGTGTACGACGACGAGGAAGAGGAGTGCATGGATCAGGAGCGCGACTCGGGGCGACACCTGCCCGATCCCGATCAGGCGGTATACGGGATCTCGGTCGCAGCGGGCCTGGCGGGCATCGGCGTACAGACGCTGCGGCTCTACGAACGCCACGGTTTGCTCAGCCCCGCGCGTAGCGACGGCGGCACCCGCCGCTACAGCGGTAACGACCTCGCTCGCCTGCGCCGGATCACCGAACTCGCCGCGGCGGGGGTGAATCTCACGGGTATCGGCCGCATCCTCGACCTCGAGGATGCCAATGCCGATCTGCACGCCGACAACGACCGCTTGCGTCTGGACAACGACAATCTGCGCGGCACGCCGTAGTCACACGGATCGCACCGGAGAACGCGCGCGCTCGTAGCGCAGGGCTCCGGGTCCATGAAGCGCGACCGGCGTACACGCCGGTCGCCTCGGCGAGGGGTGTCGAATGCATATGCCGCGTCTACCCCGGATCGTTCCGATCATGCACCGCGACGCAAAACCGACCGACTGATCGGTCCGCGATAGACCGTTCACCGCACCGCCCGCGCCGGAGCGACCGCGGGGCCCACGACTCCGCACTGCGGCAGGCAGTCCACCCGGTCCGGTTCGGGTGCTCGCCGCCGCGGCCGCAACAGCACCCCGGCCAGCGCGGCGCCGGTGAGCAACAAACCCGCACAGATCCACATGGCGACACCGAAACCGGAGTCGAACACCGCGGGATCATCCAGCGCACCGGAGATCCCGGCCAGCCCCGGCAGAGCCGCCACCGCGAGCAGCTGCGCCGTCCGCGCGACCGCGTTGTTCACTCCGGAGGCGATCCCGGCCTCGCTCGCCGGCACGGCGCCCAGGACCGCTCCGGTGAGCGGGGCGACCAGCACCGACAGCCCGAGACCGAAGACCAGCACCCCGGGCAGTACATCGAGCGGATAGGAGGCACCGGGACCCACGCGCTGGAGCAGGATCAGCCCGCCCGCGGCGAGCAACGGCCCGAATGTCATCGGCAGGCGGGGCCCGTGCCGCTGGGCCCACCGGCCGGACGGCGCCGAAATCGCCAGCATGAGCAGGGTCACCGGGAGCGTGGCGAGCCCTGCGCGCAACGGCGAATACCCCACGACGACCTGCAGCTCCAGCACCAGCAGGAAGAACACTCCGCCGAGTGCGGCGTACACCGCGAGAGTGACCAGGTTGGCCACCGTGAAAACCCGGGAGGCGAACAGTCCCGGCGGTACCAGCGGGTGGTCACTGCGCATCTCGATGAGGACGAAGACCGCCAACAGCGCCCCGCCGGCGCCCACCAGGACCGGTAGTTCGTCGATCAACCCCAGCGTCAGGGCGCCGAGCGCCGCGGCCACCACCAGCGCGCCGGGGAGATCGAGCCGGGCGGTCGCATTCGGATCGCGGCTCTCGGGCACATGCCGCAAAGAAACCAGGACGACGACCGCCACCAGCGGCACGTTGAGGAAGAAGATGGACCGCCAGCCCGCCACCTCGATCAGCCAGCCGCCGAGGAACGGCCCGAGTGCCCCCGCCACCCCGCTGAACCCGGACCACAGCCCGATCGCCGCGCCCTGGTCGCGATTGTCGATGGAGGCGGAGATGAGGGCGAGGCTGCCCGGCGTGAGCATGGCCCCGGCCACGCCCTGTAGCACCCGGGCGGCCACCAGCATCTCGATGTTCACGGCCGCTCCGCACAGTAGCGACGCGACGGCGAAACCCACCGCACCGGCGACGAAAACCTTGCGCCTGCCGAAGCGGTCCCCGAAGGAGCCGCCGAGCAGGATGAACGAGGCCAGGGTCAGTGTGTAGCCGTTGAGGGTCCACTGCAATCCGGCGACGTCGGTATCGAGCGCGGCGCCGATACGGGGCAGCGCGATATTGACGACAGTGGCGTCCAGGGAAGCCACCGAGGAGCCGAGCACGGTGGCCAGCACAATCCAGCGGCCGCCGGCCGACCCGAGACGGGGCAGCTCGGTGGGGTTCACGTCACCGAAGATACGGATCCGCCGCGGTTCGCCACCGTGCGACACACGCCGGGACGGGAGACGAGATCGCCACAGCCCAGCGCCCCACCCTGCCGGTCGGCAGGGTGGGGCGCGGCAGGTACCGGGGACGAGCGTCCGCGCCGGTCACATCCGGGCGTAGCGGGCGCAGGCGAAATCGTAGAGACCGTAGGCGGCTATGCCGAGTCCCGCGGCGACCAGGAGAACGGGGCCGAACGGCTGCGCACCCAGCGTTTTCAGCGCGGCGTCCAGGCCACTGGCCTTACCTGGGTCGGACTGGAACACCGCCACGATCACGAGCACACCCACCCCCGCGATGGCCGAGCCCTTACTGAGGTACCCGGCGGTTCCCAGCCGACGCAGCAGCACACGGTCGGTACGCAGTTCCTTCAGGAACCTCCGGGTCCCGCCCTTGTAGATGTGGTAGGCACCCACCCCGATGATCACCGCCCCGACCAGCACGAGGGCGATCTTGCCGCCGGTGTTCTGCATCATTCGCGCGGACAGCCCGGCGTTCTTACCACCACTCGAGCTTCCGCTGCCCTGGACGAAACCGAAGGCGGTGATCGCGTAGCCGAAGTAGACCAGGGCCACGGCGAATGCTTTGCCGCGGTGGAACAGATCGGATGTGCGGTCCTCGTCACCACGGGCGCGTGACCCGAGTACCGCCTCCGTGAGCCGCCACAGCCCCATGAAAACAAAGGCGGCGATACCGACGACCAGCGCGGGAACGCCGCCGGGTTTGGCGGCCAGCTCGGCCATGGCACCGGATTGATCGGTGGTGCCGCCGCCACCGAAGGCGAGGCGCACGGCGAGGTAGCCGATCAGCAGGTGCACGAGCCCCGCCATCACGTAACCGGCACGGGCCAGTCGCTCGAACATACGACTGTCGGTGACACGGCGCGCCGCGGAAACCGGCCTGGATGTGGAAACCTGGGTCATCTGGCCTCTCTTCGTACCGGAGGCGCGCGACCGGGCAGTACCGGAGCCGGTCCCACGCGAGCCCGGCCCCGGATCGGCGTCGACCCGAAACCGCTTCTCGCGCTCGCCTGTTCGCTGCCACGCCTCCTCGAGCGAACGGAACGTTCAGCAGATACCCGGGAACGGGGCGGCAAAACGGTACCCCGCCGGGGGATGGCGCGTTCGCGTCATCCCCCGGCCGGCTCAGGCCGAAGTCACCGCGGCCGCCATGCCCTGGCCGCCGCCGATGTACATCGTCAGCAGCGCTCGGCCACCGCCGCGGCGCCGCAACTCGTGTAATGCCGTGGTCAGCATGCGAATACCGGTGGCTCCGATGGGATGGCCGAGCGAGATCCCGGAGCCGTTGACATTCAACCGGTCCCGGTCGTCCCAGCCCCACTCGTGCAGGACGCCGAGCACCTGACACGCGAACGCTTCGTTCAATTCGACCACCGCATCGACCCGGCACGGCCGGCTCGGGTCGCGGTGGGCCCGGGTGATCGTCCCGTTCGACAGCGCCGATCGCACCACCCGCGAACGCTACCGCCGCTACGCGGCCGGGCGCTCCGAGCGCACTCGCGCCCCGCAGGGCGAGCGGCGAATCCTGTTCGCTCCGGATCTGGTCGGCACCGCCGAGCAGATCCTGGATCGGCTGCGCGCTGATCCGGTCCTCGCCGGGACCACGGAGTTGCGGCTGGAACTACCGTACGAATGCCATCGCGGCGACTACGAGCAGATACTGCACGACACCGTCGAGTACATCGCACCGGAGCTGGGCCGGCAGGCGTCGACCGAACTGGTCTGACCACTTGACCTCTTACCAATAAGAGGTCTACCGTCCGAGATATGGCACTGAAGCGGATTGCCCGCCGGTCGGTTCCGGACGAGATCTACGAGCAGCTCGTCGACGACGTCCTCACCGGCGAGCTCGCGCCCGGCTCGGCCCTGCCCGCCGAACGTCAGCTGGCCGAAGCGCTGGGCGTCTCCCGGCCCACCGTCCGGGAAGCGGTCCAGCGGCTCGCGCGGGCGGGGCTGGTGGAGATCCGCCAGGGCGGCAGCACCACGGTCCGCGATCCGCGCCGGTCCGGCGGCCTCGAACTGTTGCCGCGGCTGATCCTGCGCGGCGGCCGGCTCGACCACTCCGTCGTACGCTCCATCCTGGAGACCCGGGCGACCCTGGGCCGCGAGGTCGCCGGCCTCGCCGCCGGTCGGCACGGCCCGGCCGCCGGGCCCACCCTCGCGGCTGCCGTGGACACACTCGCCGGCCGAGACGATCCGCTGACGCGCCAGCTCGCCGCGCTCGCCTTCTGGGACCATCTGGTCGACGCCGCCGATTCGATCGTCTACCGCCTGCTCTTCAACCAGCTGCGCACCGTCTACGAACCCGCCATGGCCGCCCTCACCGGCGTCATGGACACCGAGGTGGGACAGCCCGAGCGCTACCGCGCGCTCGCCGCGGCCGTCATCGCCGGTGACGTCGACTCGGCCCGTACCCGGGCCGACGCGCTGCTGTCCCTGGCCACCACGGAATTCGACAACCTCCTGCACCGATTGGACCAGACGCCATGAACCTCTCGCATGCCGCCCGGCGCGGCCGTAACACCGGGATCGACCGTCTCGCCGAGGGGCGTCCGGCCGCCGACGAGGCGAAGATCGCTCGCCGCGCACCGGAGTCGCTCGCGGACGTGTTCGCCTCGTTCCGTCACGCGCCCTCGCCCTGGGTGATCGCCGCGCTGCTGGTCGCCGCCGCCACGGCCCGCGTCCTGGTGGGCGACTGGCAACTCACCGACGCCCTGGTCCCGGCGCTCATGGTGGCCGCGTTCCCGGTCGTGGAATGGGTCATCCATGTCTGTGTGCTGCATTGGCGGCCGCGCACCCTGGGCCGCTGGCAGATCGACTCGCTGCTGGCGCGTAAGCACCGGGAACACCATGCCGATCCGCGGATCCGGGAACTGGTCTTCATCCCGTGGCAGACCTTCCTCTGGCTGCTACCCACCCTGGTGGCGATCGCACTACTGGCCTTCGGCCGGCCGGGCCTGGGCCTGACCTTCCTCACCACCGTGGGCGTCCTCGGACTGGTCTACGAATGGACCCACCTCCTGGTGCACACCGACTACCAGCCACACAGCGCGATCCTGCGCGCGGTGCGCCGCAATCACCGTCTGCACCATTTCAAGAACGAGCACTACTGGTTCGCCGTCACGACTGCCGGAACCGCGGACCGGGTCCTGGGCACCTATCCCGATCCCGCCTCGATCCCCACCTCCCCCACCGCGAAGGCCCTGCACAAGCCGCAGGCCGCCTGACGCCCGGCCGCAGTACCGCCTTCCGGCGCTGTGCACCCGGTACCCGGGGGCCCGCGCCCCACCCCCCACGGGTTGGTTTAAACCCCACCAGAAAAGCGGGAGGGGGGGGGGGGGGTGAACGGGGCACCCCCGCC
>NZ_JBKOOL010000016.1:0-59193 GCF_046764065.1 Nocardia sp. NPDC002869 | reverse complement strand
GACTTGGCAAGTCCCGCCCAAGTCCCGCCTTTGTCCCGCCAAACTCCCGCCCAGGTACCGCCGGATTGAGGGGCATTGGAATGCAGGAAGCCCGCCACCGGGTGCGGTGGCGAGCTTCCTGGCGACCTCACGGCGCCTGAGATTAGGTGCGGGTTCGACGCAACTGGCCACGAGTGCGGGCCATGTCCGCCGCGAACAGCGGTAGTTGGGGTGTGGGCGCGGAAATCCTGATCAGGGCCTGGGTGCGCCAGCCGAGGGCGTAGGGCAGGCAGTTCGCGCAGTTCTTGTGGCTGGTGTGGCCGGGCAGGGGCGGGCGGCGTCGAGCGTGATACGACCAGGCCATGGAATCGGCGCTGGCCAGCAACTGCCCGTAGTCACGGAGTCCGGTGGTTTTGATACCGAAGCCGTGCAGCCGGACCCCGGGTATGCGCTCGGTGAGAGCGCTGACGATGTTGGCGGCGGCCCGTGTGCCCTGGCGCCGGCAGACGGAGCCCACTCCGACTACCGGAGCTCCGGCCAGGTCGACACCGGCCGCGGCGTAGAGATCGGCGCATCGCAGGTAGTCGGAGAGCTCCCAACCCTGCAAGACCGGGGCAAAGACTTGGTCGGGGGCGAGGTCTCGTAGTTCGCGGTAGTTGTCGACGGTGCGACGTTGATGCGCAGCCACTGACAGGCCGGTCTTAGCGGTGATGAATGGCTCACACATCCAGTCCTGTGGGGCGGCCCACTGCAAGTGGCCTACCTCGGTGGCGTAGCGGCGGACCCGGGCCACGTATTCACGCGGTGACGGGCCGGCGCTCCAGGTGCCGTGGGTGGACAGTTCGGTGAAGCCGCCGGAGTCCAGCGCCCACGGCGCGATCGCTCGGGGCAGTGTCTTGTAGCTGCGCAGGGTGCGATCGGATACAAACAGTGGCACCCCGGCCTTGGCGAGCCAGCCCGGGTGGTGGGCGCCGAGATAGAACCTCATCCGGCTGGGTTCGGTCCATTCGCCGCTCGTGGTACTCATGCGGTGGTTCCCTGTCCGTTTGCTGAGGCGGTGATCAGGGTGAGGCCGGTCGGGGTGTTGCTGGGTGTCTCGCGGGCAAGTACGCGTGCGACGGTGGAGTGGCTGACACCGATCTCGCGGCCGATCTCGCGGGTGGATTTCCCGGCGGCGCCCATCTGCCGGATACGTTCGTCGCGGTCGGCTTCCGGTTCGCTGTCACACGCTGTTGCAGCATCGGCCGGGGTTGTGTCGGTGGTGTCGCACGGTGTTGCGTGGCTGGTGCGGGTGTCTCGTGCGCTGTCGCGGCGGGTTTCGTTCCCGGCGGAGGCGGCGGTGGCAACCTCGGGGGCGGTGCTGGTGGCCGGCTGGGTGTTAGTGGGGGTGGGTTCGCTGGTTTCCGAGAGCAGGGCGAACCCGCAGGCGACCATGAGCCCGTCCATGACCAGAGGCCCGACCACCGAGCCTGCGGCGCCGTATCCCCAGCTGTCGAGCACATCGTGGACGTGGCCGAAGGAGATGACCGCGGACCCGGCGGCGACGGCGCCGACACCGCCGAAGCGTGCCAGCATCCAGGTGATGCCGGGCCGCCATTGCACGCGGGAGAGGACCTCGACCGACAGCAGCAGGAACAAAGGCCAGACTGCGGACATGATTTGGGGTGCGACACCGGGTGTCCAGTTCTCCGGCGCGTTCTCCGGCGGCAGCCAAGTGTGCAACCAGTTCATCGCGACCGACACCGCCGAACCGAGCCCGAAACCGGCCCACGCGACCGCCCGACCACCACGGCCTGCACCACCGGTGTCACGGCTGTGACGGTCGGTGTGACGGGATGCGACGGACGCACCGGCCGGTGTGACGGCCGCGTCCCGACTGTCACGGTCTCGCGTCGTCGCGGCGCCGAGGTCGGTGTCGAAGGGCGGGTCGGTGGGTGTCTGGTCCGGGTTTGCTGGACTGGCGTCGTGGGGTTTCATGGCGGGGTCCTCTCGACCGGGGTGTGGGGAATTTGGTTGTCACCGAGGGGAACTCGGCGGAAGGGGCGGTTGTAGAGCGCAAGGCGGGGGAACAAGATTCGCAGCGGGGGCGCACACCGGGTCGGGGCGTGCGCCCCCGCGACGCATCCGGCTACTTCACCCACGCCCCGGCGGGTGTGTAGGTGGCGGTGAACAGCCGCGCTTTCGGGAACGCTGGGTCCGGGCCGGTGAAGGTCACCGACAACGTCGCGCCGATCTCGAACTCGGCGTCGCCGGCTTCGGCCAGGGCAATCCCGATGGCCTGTTCCATGCGCCAGGACACATAGAGGTTCTTCGCCCCGGACTCGGTGTCGAGGGTGATCACCAGTTGGGTGACAGGCTTTCCGTCCTGGTCGCGCTCCAGTTCACCGGCGGCGCCGCCGAATTTGAGTTTTGGCTGTTCCTCGGCGGCTGTGATCCGGCCGGTGACGGTGGTACCTGGTGTCGTGTTCTTCCCGAATGCGCTGGTCGGGCGGGCAGCGTTACGGAATCGGGTGCTCAGGCTGCTGGTCATGACGTAGTGGTCCTTCCTGGTTGTGGTTGATATCTGGGTGGTCAGCGGGTGCGAGTGGGTCGTTTGATGCGCTCCCACCCGTCCGGACGCATGGCAGCGCGTTCTCGGGCGGTCACCTGTCCCGGTGTGGGCGGAGGCTGTTCCCGCTGGTTGAGTGGCCGGTCCAAGTACGGGACCGGCTCCAGGTCGTCGATGCCGTGGCCGGCGTCGAAGTGATCGGAGAGGTCTTTGCCGTCGCGGGCCTGGACCACCCGCACCTCCCCCACCAGCCCCGACAGACTGTCGGCGACCTTGGCGGCGTGCCGGTATCCGGGCCGGTCCCGGTCCGCGACCACGAACACCCGCGCCGCACCTTCGAGCCAGCGGGCGTGCTCGGGTTTCCACGATCCGGCGCCCATCGCGTTGCAGGTCGCGACCAGACCGGCCCGTTCGGCGCGGGCCACGTCCTTCTCGCCCTCGCAGACATAGATCTCGCGTCCGCGTTTGATCCCGTCCAGCAGCTCCGGGAGCCGGTACGGGATCGGCTCGAATCCCGTGTTGACCCATTCCCGGCCGGTCCAGCGACGCTGGGTGAACTCCTTGGCCCTACCGTGTTCGTGCGGTGTTTCCCGCCGCAACACTGCACCCTCGGTCCGGCCATCCGGGAGCTTGTAGAGGTAGGCGTCGACGTTCTCCTTCGGGCCCGTCGCCGCACCGAGATCCGGTTTCGGGGTGAGGATCTCGAATCGGGCGGCCCGGATCGCCTTCTCGACCGCGGGCAGTTCGACCGGTCGCACCGGACGCTGCGCCGCGGCCGGGATGGGGCGGTGCTGCTGGTGGGGGTCGCGTTCGGGCAGGTTGTCCCACAGGTCCCGGACCTGCAGGCCGATGCGCTCCATCACCTCGCGGTCATCACAACCGTTGGCGGCGAAGCAACGAACGATGGTCTTGTGCTGGCCCGGGTCGTAGCGGACCCCAAGGGAAGGGTTGTGATGCCCGCCATCGCCCTCGTGCACCGGGCACAGGAACCTCGTCCACGCCTCCGGGGACCGGTACCCCTTCCCGAGTCCGACCCGGCGTTCCAGCGCCTCGATAATCGCCTGATACGACGCCCCGGCCGGCCGCTGCTGACGCTGCGGTTGGGTCGGTGGGGTGTAGGGGTGTTCGATCCCGGGAGCGGTGTATTCGCACACCTGGATCCCGGACTCCCGGGCCAGGCGCATCGTGTGGGCGGTGCCAGCGGATTCGGCCTGGTTGAACGCCAGACAAATATCGGCGCCCAACTGCACCATCTGCTGGTTACGCAATGGCCCAGCTTTCTTGCCGTGCTGGTCCCAGTCGGCGCGGTGGGTTTCGACTTTCCCGCCCCAGGACTGCCAGATACTGGCCGCGATCCGGTCGGCGCCGCGGGAATCCCCGTGGACCAGTACCGCCCGCATGCCCTTGTAGGCGGCCAGGGCGTCACGGATGGTGGTGCTGTCGGTCCACGACCGCGACCCGGTGACCAGGATCCGGTATTCGGGCAGCATCACCGGCTCCGTTCGATACCGTTGCGGCCCGGGCGGTGGCCGTTGGTTTCAGGCGGGGTGGGTAGCTGTTCGCGGGGCATGGCCTGGGTGTTTTCGCCCGCGCGGTCGCGCTGCTGTTCCCGCAGTTTCGCCAGATCCGCCGCGATGTCCCCGGTGCCGAACTCGCCGGCCGAGCTGTCGCGGTGGCCGGCCTCGTGCTGGGCTGCCCGCCGCTCGGGGCTGCCGAACCGGTCCTGTTCCGGGGTGCGCTGGGCGAGTTTCTGCACGGCCTGGTCGCGTTCGCTGCGGTACCTGTTGCGGTCGTCGGACAGTCCGCGGTTGAGGTTCTGCAACCGCTGGATACGGGCCTCGGCGTCATCGAGCGCGGTCCGCAACGAATCCCGGTCGGCGGTGACCGCGTCCACGCTGCGCTGCAACACCGCGATCTTGCGGTCCCGGTCTTCCTGCTCGGCGGCCAGGTCCCGGATCCGCTGCTTGACCTCCTCCAGCTCCGCCGCGCTCACCACGGCAGCGAAGGGTCGTGACTGCTCCTGCTGCTGCTGAGGTTCGGACTCGACCAGGCGACCCTTGTCGACCAGCACCGGCTGGGGCATGTCGACGTGCCCTCTGGTCCGGTCACCGGTCTGCTGCGGCGCGTCGAGCCTGTAGTCGCGTTCCAGGTCGCGGCGGTGCACCCATTCGGTTTCGCGCGCCAGCCGGGCCCGGTACCGCAACGCGTTCACACCGCGGACCTTCGGGGCGCGGGCCAGCATCTCCGGGGTCTTGGCCGGCATGTACGGCCACATCCGCGCGGTTTCCAGGCAATCCAGTGCGATCCCGCGCTCGACCTCGGTCAACCGCGCATTGCCGACGATCCGGCGTCGTATGTCGTCGATGTGGCGGGCAGCGGCGGCGTCATCGCGGCGCACCTGTTCGCGGTCGGTCCGCGGGTCAGTGGCCCGCTCGTAGCGGGCTTGGGCGGCGACCTGGTAGCGGTGGATCATCTGCGCCGTCCAGACCTTCTGATGGGCACGTTCGGCCTGCTCGGCGCGGCGCTGGCGCCGCATCTCCAGGCTGATCTGGCGGCGGACCTTGCGCTGCTCCCACCAGCCGTTGGCTTGGGCGTGCATGCGCATCATCTGGGCCATCGAGTGCCCGAATCGGCGGGCCTCGTCCATGATTTCGTCTTCGACAGGGCGATCGGACATAGGTGTTTCTCCTTCACTGGCTGGGGTGCCGTCCCAGCGACGGCACCGAGAAGATCGGGGTCAGCGCGACCGTGTGGGCCGGGCGTCTCGGGCGGCGATCCGCTGCTCGCGCTCCTCGCACGCGGCCTCGGTGAGCTTCAGTCGAGATGCGTGGCGGCGGGCGCGGTCCAGGTAGATGCCGGTGTCGTTGAGTTCGTGGTCGGTGTCGTTCAGGGCGTCGAGCACGGCGATCACCTCCTGGTCGGGGGTGGTCGGGTTGCCGAGGGTGTCGACGTCGAGGGCGTCGGGGTCGTTGGCGAGGTGTCCGTAGCGGTTGCCGATGGCCCGCAGCTGGCGTTGTAGCTCGCCTATCTGGTCTTCCAGTTCGCCCAACTCGGTGTAGAGGTCCGCTGGGACGGGCAGGATCGGACTGCGGTCGATGTGCTGGTAGGGCATGGGTTGGGTGTCCCTTCCGTGGGGTGGTCCCGATCAGGCCGGGTTGGTTCGGGTGTTCTCGTGACGGGTCCGCGCGGAATCGGCACGGGCCACGACGGAGCGGGCACCGGTGGCGGTAGCACCGGCAGTGCGAGCGAGGGCCGCGACGATGGCGGCAGCTACCTCACGGACCGGGGGCCGGTAGGCGGCGTTCCACCACAGGTAGGCCGTCCACCCCGCCCCGTAGGCGGCCACCGGCACCGCGACGACACCCGGCTGACCGGCGGCGATGGTGGCGGTGAGGGTGACCACAACGGCGGAGCCGGGCAACGTGACCCGGACCCACCGCGGCACCCGCCCACCTACCTCGGCCCGGACATCGGGTGCGGGCCGGTGGATCGGTGCGAGGTTGTCGTCCTCGACTGGCACGGCGGGTTCGGGCTTGGTGGTTTTCACCAGCCGCAGAGTCGGTTTCACCGGCGCCGGGGGCCGTTCAGCGGGGTTGTCGCTGCTGGTGGGGGTGTCGGCAGCGGCTGCTGAGGCGGCCAGGAACTCGTCGAGCTCTTCGGACAGGATGTCCATGAGCTGATCGAGGTCCCCGCCCTTTTCGGGCTCGGGTTCGCGGTCGTCGTCGTGGTCGAAGTTGCGGCTGATACGCATGACAGACAGGTCCTTTCAGGTTCAGGCGGTCGCGGGCGCCGCACCGGTCACGGGGGCGGGCTCGGTGTGGGCGGTGGTTCCGGGAAGGGGCCGCAGGGCATCGATGTCGACGGGCACGACGCGGCCGTAGTAGGCGTGGCCGGCCTTGCCGTAGACGACGTCGCCGGTGGCCATCTGCCGGATCCGGTCCGGGTCGACCAGCCACTTCTCGCCGTAGGAGGTTTGGCCCTCGTCGCCGTGTTTCTGGCCCTTGATCAGATGACGGCTAGGCAGCATGCGGCGGATCGAACCGAGGTGTTTGCACAGGTCCCCGGCGTTCTCCGAGTAGCCGAGCAGCAGCCCACCAGCACACGAGGACAGCAACCGCGACAGCGTCCACGGATCGGCGGCCAGCCCCTCTTTGGACTGCGCCGAGAACGTGATCGACACCCCCTGCGACCGGCCGCGTTCGGCGATTTCGACCAAACCGATCGAGCCCTGCTCGGTCGCTACGGCGCTGGCCTCGTCGAGCAGGAGGTAGACCGCGCGGCGGTCTTCGGCTTTGGTGCGGCCGGCGCGCTGCATCACCATCCGCAGGATGGCGGCGACCTGGGCGCGGGCGGCGTCCTTGTCCATGCCGGGCACCGTCACGAACAGCACATCCAGGTCGTTGAGGTCCCGGCCGCCGTCGAACACGCCGTTGCCGTCGTGGTCTTTGAGCTGCCCGAACAGGTTCGACATCTTGATCAGGGCGTCGTCGAGCTGCGGGACCTTCTCCTCCTGCAGGGCTTTGACCTGTCGCACCACATCCGGAGCCCCGCCCCACGCATCGATGAGGCTGGTCTCGTTGAGCCGGGCCAGGAACTCGTCAGAGCTCCGCGGCGGGCCGGTCGGGGCGTCGACGACCAGGGAGACGATGCGTTTACGCATTTCGTCGAAGTGCTGGCCCTCGCTCGTGCTGGCCTGCCCGGAACCCATCAGGTCCGACAGCACTCCCCGCAGATCTCGGGCGGGCATGTCCCAGATGTTCAGGCGGTCCCCGCCCGGCAGGACCATCGCGATCCGCTCGGGTGAGATGCCGCGTTTCAGTGAGATCCGGCGGATCTTCTCCCCGAACTTGCGGTCGTCCTCACCGCCCTTGCACGCGATCACAACCATCAGCGGTCGCGGGTGCTTGCCCTTCATCCCGGGCACATCCGCCCACCGATGCCACGCCGTCCACGACGCTTCCTGGATCGCGACGAAATGCCGCTCCAGCCCGGTGGTCTTCCCGGAGCCGGTGGTGCCCACCCACGCCATATGGCGGCCGACCTCGGTCATCGGCACGGTCAGCCACTGCATATGCCGCGCCGCCAGCGACCGCCACACCCCCAACGGCGCCGCGCTGACGTGCTCGGACAGCACACCCAACACCACGTTGTTCCCCGCGGTGTAGGGGGCGCCGTGCGCGGCGGTCCGGGCCGCGGCACGGTCGCGGCGTTTCTGCATCGCCGCCGCGACCCGCTCGGTCCGCGCCAGGCTCTTCTGACCCACCGACGCGTTCTTGTGCAGGAACTCCGCCCAGTAGTAAGTGGCGGCCAGCATCCCGGCCGGCAGCGCGACCAGCAGCATCGGCGCGACACCCGCGAAATCGGCGGCGGCCAACTGTTCGGCGCCGGACCACAACAGGACCCACGGCGTGGCCCACGAGCCACCCGCGGCCACCGACGACAACGGCAGCAACAGTGACGCGGTCGCGAAGTTCCGCAACCTGTGCGGCTCCAACGGCCGCTGCGCCGCGACGGCGACCGTCATGATCAGTACCGCGATCACCACCGCCGCGACCACCGCGGACCGCCCGGCGGCATCAGTGATCACCGACAGATCCGGCAAATCCAGCTTGTCCAGGTGCTCGATCGGCGGGGTCACCGGGCTGGTTTCCGGGATCGGGTCACCCACCGGTGCGGGTGTTTCCGGCGGCGTCGGGGCGTCGGTGTTCGGGGCTCCGTAGGGGTGGCAATCGCCGGGGGTCAGTACCGGCTGGCAGTTCGGGTTACTCATGATGCTTCCTTGGTGACGTGCAGCCCTTTGCGGACTCGTGTGGCTTTCTGATTGGCGAGGAACTCGCCCCAGCGGTCGTCGAAGTCCAGGACCGACAGTTCGAAATCGAGTGCGGAGAACTCCGCGGGAAGCCGCTGAGCGGCGGCGTGCACGCCGTCCATGACCGAGGCCGACCGGCACAGATACAGCAGCCCGACACACGGTTCGGGCTCCTCTACCGAGTCGCGGATTGCGCGGATCGCGCCCTGCAGCGCGGTGTCCATCGCGGTGACGGTCTTGCGGGTCAGCTCGACTTCCAGCGCCCACCACTCGAATTCACCGCGCCGGCGGCGACGCGCGAACCGGGCATCATGCACATGCGGGCGCCCGGCCTGCGGAGCCAACCCTGACGACAGATGAACCGGGCCGCGGCCGGCGACCTGCTGCTCGGCACGGCGCCGCAGCACCCGCTCCGACACCCACCGATCCGGATCGGGACCGACCAGCATGATCCGGGCCTGGGCCACCGCGCGGTAGTGGTTGGCATACATCAGCGGCGGCGTCCACTCCCGCGGCTTCCACCCCAGATACTGGGCGGCGGTGTCCCGGGTCGGGTACACCCACTTCGCGCCCGGCTGCACCTGCTTGAGCGGATGCACCAACTTCGCCTGCGCCAACTCTGCCACCAGCACATACGTGTGGTTCATGCTCATCCCAAGGAACTGGGCGAGCACATCGAGCTGCATGCCACTCATGTCCGACAGCCCCGACAACGCGGAGCTCTTCCGTGCGGTCAGCTGCGGAGAAGTCCTCGACCGCAACAGGTCCCGGACCGTGGTGCGGGGCAACCCGACAACCCGGCCGATTTCGCTCTGGCTGTGGCCGGACGCCTTCAGGGCCGCGATCTCTCCGAGGACGGCCTCGACTTTCCGGGCCGGAATCCCCAGCCGCCGGGCGATATCGCGGTAGGACTTGCCAGCCGCCCGCATCTCGGTCGCGATCTTTGCCCGTTCCGAGAGAGCCTTTTCGTTGTGGTTCATCGCGTTCGCTCCCTTCCCCCGCGCTCCTGCCGGCACCGCTGCTCGCGGCGAGCGGCCAGGGCCTGGCGGGCTTGTTCGATGACTTCGCGCATCTCGCCGGTATCGATCCCGCGGCGCTCTGCCGCGTTCGACGACCGGACCCAGCGCGCAATCTGCAACGCCTCCAACTGCGCCGGTGAGGGCTCACGTTTCGGCTTGGCCTGCGCGGGGTCATACAGGTACGCCTTGAGCGGATCCCGGCCCCGCCGCCCGCGCAGAATCTGTGCTTCCCACTCCCCGCCAGGGCTCTTGCCCTCCGCTCGCAACTGACGGAACGTCCGCAGATGCGGCGGAGCCAATCCCCACGGGTAGGTCGGCACGCCATCGTGACGGCGGCCTTCGGGATCGAGGTACTTGCTCATCGCAACCGCTCGATCTCCGCCCTCGCCCGCGCGCGGGCCTGGCGAACCCGCTCGACGAACTCGGACCCACCGAGGAGCTCGTTCACGTGGTCGGACGCGGCTGTCCTCTCGGCCCACACCACATCGCCCAACTCCTCGTAGGGGACGGACTTGGCATGCTCAACCTCACAGCGGCGGAAGTCCGTCCGGATGCGGGATTTACTGGCCGCGAGCCACATGTCGAACAGCACCCCATGCACCACGTCCAACCGGTGCTGTTCGGCCTGAGCCTCCGTCACCGCCCGCTCCCACTCGTCGCTACCCCGCGCTGCGGTCATGCCGACACCCCCTCACCCGAATCGGGGCCCGGGTTATCGACCACGGCCAGACGCTGAAGAGCACCGCGGATCTGGAGCAGGATCGAATCCAGCTCGCTTAACCGCCGCCGGGCGTCCGCGACCTTGTCCACGACATCGCCAGCCAGTTGATCCGGGTCCGCAACTCCTTCGACGCCCCAGAACAGTGGGTCCGACACGAACGCACCCGAGGCGATATGCGGACGCAGGTAGCGCTCGACCTGACGCAAGTCCTCGACCAACACATCCGCGCTGGACAACGAACTGGCAGCAGACCTCAACGCATAGCTCAAATCGATCTCCGGATACGGCATCACCGACCCACCCCCGCCACCTGCTCACGCGGCACGCACGAACCAGCAGGCTCGGCCGGCACCCCCGCATCCGCCGCCCGGCAGACATTCGGCGACGGCACATAGGACTGCTGATCAATCCACGCCGCGGTGCAACCGCACATCCCGACCAAAATCAGAGCGGCCCACACGACCAACTGGGCACCCACCGGCAGCGCCCGGATCGGCGCGAACACCGCACCCGTCCCGGTGAACTCCGGACCGGCCATGCTCTGAAAAGCGTGATGACCCCGCACCCGGTCGTAGTGAGTGATCCCGGACCCCTGCGGCTCATGCCCGCTGAAATGCCCGTTCACCGCCGCACCCCCGACCGAGGACGCATCCGCCAGAACGCGATAGCACCCAGCAACATGACCGTGAACCCGACAACCTCCGGCGCCGTCAATACGAGAAAGCCGGCCGAGATAGCGGCCACCGAGATGACAAATGTCTTGGGACGCATCACGCGGCCCTCCTAGCGGCAGGGCCCAGCAGTGCGGCCAGTTTGGCGCGAGCCTGGGCGGACATCGGCGGAGCCTGTGAAACAATCTCGTCCAGGTAGTCGACAACGTCCTGGTCAGTGAGTTCGGTCCGTGACTTCCGTGGGCGAGGCATCTCCTGGTCGTTCATGCCGCACCACCCGTCTCGTCGAGAGTGGCTGGCCGAACCAGAGCCATAACCTGGGCACGCTGCACGCGCCACCTTCGACCGTTCAACAGCCAGCCCTGGATGGACCCCTCTGTGATCCAGTTCCTGACGGTTCGGGGGTCGACCCCGACGAGCGCTCCAGCCGTTTTGAGATCGATGAGGCCCTCGGGAAGGGCGGTTGACAACTTCGATGTCACGTTAAGATCACTCCTTACGGGAAATTTCGGAAATCCGTTCCCTAAGAGGTTCTCTCGATGCAATGTCCTCAAGAAGGACATAAAAGAGGACATTGGTGGGCCATTTCACGTCCCATATGGCTACAAAAGTCCTGGTAGCGGACTAAGCTGGAGGTATGGCAAACACAGGAAACGCTGCCCTCCGCGCGGCTCGCCAAGGCCTCGGGTACCGCTCACAAACTGCGCTTGCTGATGCGTTGACGGATACGGCACGTGAGATCGGCCTCCGCATCGAAGTTGCGAGCAGGACTGTCCGCCGTTGGGAATCCGCTGACCCTCCCTGGCCGCATCCTGAACATGTCGCAGCATTGGAGGCGCTCTTCAAGAGGCCTGTTACGGAGCTGGGATTCACACCGCCGTGGAATGAAGGCGCAGATAGCTCTTCGGCGGAGCAGCCTGGTCGAACGAGATCCGACATGCGGTTCCCCGCCAGTCAGCGCCTTTTCGGTTCTTCGATGCCGCAACTCCCGCCAACGGTTGCGGCCGACTATCAGGCCATTACTGTCTCGCACCGACACCTGTACTGGTCGCTGCCGGCCGCCCGGTTGCACCGATCTGTAGCCGAGCATGCACAGCTCGGCGTGGAGCTCCTGCCCCAGCTGACCGGGCCGGCGAAGGTCGCACTGGCGAAGGCAGTCTCGGAGTCCAGTCTTCTCGCTGGACGACTCGAATTCTTCGATCTCCAACAGCCAGAAGCCGCTCACTCCAGCTTAGTTCTGGCACTTCAGGCTGCACATGAAGCAGGAGACTCGCTGCTGGGTGCCGCGACACTCGCCCACATGGCGTTCGCGCCGGCGTTCTCCGGCGAGGCAAGCCGTGCGGAGGAGGCTCGTGAGCGAATTCGCGCCGCGCGAGCATTCGCTCGCCGTGGCGGCGCAAGCGCCGAAATGACCGCGTGGCTCGACGCCGTCGAAGCCGAGGTTGAGACAAGGTTTGGAGATACGCGCCGCGCACTGAGCCTCATCCACCACGCCGAGCAGATCTACCAGGAACACGGGCCGGGGGACCAGTCATCACCGCCGTGGCTCGACTGGTTCTCCCCGACTCGCCTGGCAGGCTTCAAGGGAAACACCCTGATGATTGCTGGCCGTGGGCGCGAGGCGCGCGAAACGCTGGAGCAGGTGCTGTCGAACCTTCCGGACGACGCCGTCAAGCAGCGATCGATCTATCTCGCCGATATCGCCGCGGCGTCCGTGCTGGAGAAGGAGCCTGGACGCGCGTGTGCATACCTCGAAGAAGCACTCAATATCATCGGGAAGCACTGGTACGCGACGGCATTGGACCGTATCAAGGCTGTACGCCAGACCTTGCGTCAGTGGGACTCACTACCCGAGGTCCGGGCACTTGATGAGCGGCTGTACGACTGGCACACGACAGTCAACTCGTTTGTGGGTTAACGAGTGCCGTTCTCGGCTCCAACGATCCCGGGCAACTCGGTGAGGTCGCGGATCCTCCAGTCGGACAGCTCCGCGACCTCCCGCTCGTCCCGGTGGATCCAACCCCACGGACCGCGCTCAATGTAGGCCGTCCGCATGCCCAGTTGTTTCGCCGGAGCGATGTCGTTATCGATACGGTCACCGACGTAGATGATCCGGTCCGCTGAGCAACCTGCAGACTCCACCACCTTCTCGAAAAAGCTCAGCGCCGGCTTCTGAACACCCCAATCGTCAGATGTCGCGATGAAGTCGGTCGGCAGCTCCAACCCACGGAGGAGACCCCCGGCACGCACCGTCTGATTTCCGACAATTCCTACCCAGATGCCCATTTCACGCAGCTTCGTCAAGGCTGGGCGCACATCGGGGTAGAGGTCCTCTTCACCGAACCATTCCGGCTGACCGGCGTCTGCGCGCGCTTGCCGCTCGCGGTCAAGATCAAAGCCAGGCCGGAACACCTGGAAGGTTTCGCGGTAGTCGAGACCCTTTGCGATGACAGCACCAAAGACCGCCGCGAAGGTATGACGTGGGACTCCGAGCCAGTCAGCCCAAGTACCATACTCTCGAGTCTCGTCAACCAGGGTTTCACCAACATCGAAGACGACCGCATCAATCACGCCCCCACCGTACCTTTTCGTCGTTGTGCGGACCTCGCGTGCCCTCGCGCATGTCGCGACTGGAAGCCACCTCGGTACGCAGCAAGTTGCCCGGTATGTCGGCCAGCTGAACGCGCTGGTGTTACTGCAGCCCGGCCGTAGCAGGATCAAGTGCCGCAGGACCCCGGCCGAGCAAGTTGAGTGCGCTTACCAGCGCTGCGACCGGGCAGCACGAGCGCTGTCGACGTCCAGTTCGGCCGGGGCGCTTTGTCCTACCTCACCTGCGGCAGAGACATCGCCGACCCACCACCTGATTGGACGCCGGTGCCGATGTGAAACGGGGGCCGACAATTCTCCGATACGGGGTGAGTATTTCAATGTACGCGCGATCGAAGGGAAATGGGTCGTCAGGTGGCAAACGAAGGAATGCAACAACTTCAACGATGGAGGGACTGGGTCGCCGAGCAAATAGATTCACTCGGTACGGCGACTGCGCCTTCCGCTTTCGAATACATGGAATCTCTAATAGACGCTCTTTCGGAAGCAATTCAATCGGACCCACCGATAAAGGGGTCCCCAGCAAATCCGCTAGTGCTCGATATTCTGTCCGCTCTTCTTCAAGTATCGATCCAGTGCGCGAAAGATGATCAAGTAAGTGTCAATACGGTGCGGACCGCAGTTACGGAAAGAATGTCGAGTTCGGTCCAAGAAGCAGAAAATTGGCTTCACAATGGCCCCCTCGCTGCCGGAGAGATGGAATATAGGGTTGAGCTATTAAAGTCAAATATTGAAGCAATTGAAAAATTGGCCTCCGATAAGATTGAGGCAGAAAAAGCCCTTCCTCAGCACGGTGCGATGCTTGGTTACTCTGACGAAAACGTAGAGGCCAATGTGATTTGGACCCAGATATGCGCATTCGAAGACGAGGAGCACCAGCGCTACTCGACAGCGTATGAGCGACTGAAACGCCGGGTAGACCGCGACCTTTTAATGTACGTGTTCGATGAACTCGACGTTTTCATGAGGATCGTTACCGACGCTCTGACTGACGTCAAGGAAGGGAGATTCAAATGGGGATACCCCGATGCTGTAGATGAGTTTGTCCGGCGCATCAGATCCGGTGCAGTGACGCTGACCAGCGCCTTTCATGTGCATCAAACGCAGACCTATTGGTTGATTCAAGATAAATTTGGAAAAGATTCAGAGGAATACAAGCGGGCGTCGAAGATATTCCACGACCTCTACGACAGCTGTTTTGGGTATAAATGGCTCTTACAGCTTCGTCATGTAATGCTCCATATCAGCATCGAAGCCGCCGCCGTCGTCATAAAAGCTAGTGTTCACCACGATCCAATTATTGAGATAAACATGGATCGCGGATGGATGAAAGAATCCTCAGGCGTGATGAGTAAGCGCTATAATCGCGAGCCGTTGCTTGCGATGACCAGCAATCCCAGCATTATCAATATGGCAAAAGAGGCGATGCCTGCATTGGCCGAAGTTCAAGAGCAGCTCGACGACATTTTGCATCCAGAAACCGCGGAAGACGCCGCAGTTGTGCGCGAACTGATCGGTCGATTCGATGGACGCACAGGGCTGTACGCGTTGCAGACCGGACTGGGCTTCACACGTCGAGTACCGATTCCGCCGCACCGGCTGCTATCCGCGAAAGTGCTGAACTTCGCCGAGAGGTACCGTAGCTCCGACTCTTGAGGGTGACGTGGGAGCACCGCTAGACAATGTCTTGCGGTGCGCCTCTCTGGCGCCTGATCTCGAAAACACGCCACAGGCGCCTCCGTGATCCTAATCTTCCCAGGACGCCAATCCTCTACGGGAACTCGACAAAGTTTCAATCTTCCGTGGGGAACTCCACCTTAACCCCGGCATCGATCTGCTCGATCAATTGGATCAGCTCGTTAACCAATTCGGCCGTAATAGATTGATCGACTTTATGCGCGTGAACAAGCGCATTTCGAAGACGCTGAAATGCTCTCACGCTAGCCAAATACTCATCGTCCAAGTATCCCGCAGAAATCAGCTCAGAGACCAGCCCGACTGTGTTTGGGCTATATTTTAGCCCGAGGTTTTTGACCAATCGAGCAAGCTTCCATTCAAGAACAGCGTATGCGGATACGAAAGCAGACGATGGAGCAATTTCCATAATCGTCTTAGCCTCTGCCAGGCGCTTCAACATTTCCGACTCGTCGTCGAGCACTGCACGGTCAGGACGCAGAAAGATGATCTCGAAATCCCACCCGGACAGACCGCGGACCACCGATCTCATCTCAGCGATCAGCGACATTTCGTCTTCGGAGATGCCAGATCCCTTGCGCTGGACAACCTTGTAAACCACCCCGCCCCGTCCAAACTCGTCTATTGCAACGGCATCAAAATGACTTCCCGACAACTCCTCTGGCAAGGAGGGGATATCAGGTGGGAAGTAGACCCTCCACGCTCCTGTGGTCGGCGATCGGTTAATATGCTTCAATACCGCAGACTGCACAACCGAATCTACATCCATGGCAGCTCCCTCTGGTCCATTGCGGCTGCGATTGCCACGTATACAAACGGCTCTCCCATCGCGAGCGGTCCGATGACACATTCCGGTGGGTTTTTGAACGCAATCTCCTCAGAAATATTGCGGCGGCTGCCGACTATATCCTGAATCAGACCATCATCAAGGATGACCTCAGGATATAGCCCGTCGAGAATCGGCTTTAGCATATTGTCCATATCCAACGTCTCAGTCAGATGAAAAAATACGACTGAGACGGAAACCGCACCCAGATACGGAAACAGGGAGGGGTGCAACCCGCTAGTGGCACACCGACGTACCTTCTGCTTCCACTTGGCCTTCCCCGATCCCTTTGACTGCAACGACCTAGGAGTTCCAGGCACCACAAAATCCCAGATTATCCGATCACCCATGGACACTCCAGCCAAGCAGGCGCCGCCGTGTACCGCACAGGCTACTTCTTGGACCCAGACGCTAATCCGCTGCGGAACTCGACCCACTTGACAACCCACCACGCACCCGCTCGCCGCACTTTCAAGCCAGTCCTGCAGCGAAGCTACCAGATGCCACAACACACTGGCACACAACTGATACCGCCAGGGCGTATCAGGTCGATCCGAGCGACGGATCCAATCCGCTGAGGTTGGACAGCGACAAGAAATACGTCATTACGACACTCCGTTCGGACCAAGCTGCCTCTCTGCGTCGCACTCGGCGCGGGCGCGAATCATGCGCAGTTACCTCACGCATCGCCGCCCGCCGGCACTATGTCGAACTCAGGGACATCGCTATTGATCCCGATCGTGTACGGGAGGACTTCCTTGCGGTAGGCGACGATCGCCTCTACAGCCACATTGGTAAGGCTGCCGGCGCTGGCGACGAAACTTGCGACCCGATCAGACTCGGCAGGGTGCAGCGGATCGTGGAAACCGCGGCGGGGCAAGTCGCCGAACTTTCGGCCGGCCGAAGCGGCTGGGTCAAGCACACGCAGGACCCGCCCGAGGGTGTTAGGTGCGCCTACTAGTGCTGCAACCAGCAGCGCGACCGCTGCGGCGTCATAATCAAGTGCGGCGAGCCGAGCGCGGACCACTGTGTAGATGGTCAGGAACCGCTTCGCCCTCCGCGGCGTGGTGGCGAACATTGGTGCAACCAGGTCGAGGAATTCGAGATCGCTGTCGGTGATGTCCAGTGACCGGATCACATATGGGTCAATGGGGAATTCATGCTGCTCCTCGGTCTGTCGCGCGAGGTCCCTGGCTGGCGCGGGATCCTCGCCGCTTCGCGACGGTGATCCCGCGCCCTCTACTGCCTCGTCGGGCACAGCCTCCGGATCTTCCTCTTCAGTCACACCCACGCCGCCGATCTCAAGTTCAGAGAAGACTGGACGGCGATCGATCGCGTCGCGAAGGATCGCTCTACACCCGTCTTCAGTCATCGCCGGCAGGGTGAAAGTGAGCTGGAAGATCTTCTCAAGGTAGTCAGCGGGCGTAGTGAGATGATCGCCGGCGGCCAGAACGCCTGGATGCTCGGTACGAAGCGAGCCCTCAAGGCTGCGATGGTCGACGCCCATAATCACTACGAAGTGTGGCAGAGCCAAGAACAGATGGACTGCCTCAAGGACTGCGACGACCGTTTCGGGCGAGCAGCGGTCGAGGTCGTCGATATAGAGCACGATTCGTTTCAGCACCGAGTCCGGGTCAGATAGCGCTGCGTGAAGGCGTCGACTGAGCTCGTGCAGGTCGTGGTGAATGCGGGTGACTACACCAAGGTGCTCATCGTATTCTGCCGTGTCAGCTCGGTCGGCGATAAAGCGCTGAAGGGCGACAGCTGGCGTCAACTCGTCCCGCCGTCGTTCCGCTTCGTTCAACACAAGACGCTTTGCTTCCTCATGTGCGAGCGCGACCGTGAGCATCTCCTCTGCCTGGGAGAGCTCCTGCTCAAGTTCGTCAATCTGTAGCTGCTGCTCATCGCGCTTGGCCTCTAGGCGGCCTTCGACCATGGCCTGCAACTGTTCGGCGGGTTCGAGGAACCGTCGCACCACTCCGATCTGCCTGGTAACGCCGGCAGCAAGACCAGTCGCCATGGAAGCCACCACGCCAATAGTGGTGCCCATCGATCGCAGCGCCTCGGACAGCCAGAGTCCGAGCACCATAGTTACCGCCAAGACGATTAGCATTGCGAGCGCAGCCCCGACCAGGGGTGATGACCACCATCGGCCTCGGGGAGTACCCAGCAGTTTGATCCGGGAACCGAGGGCCTGCACCTCCTGTGCGGCCCTTAGCAGGTCCAAGGCGCTCTCACGTGCTGCTGGCAAGTTCAGGTCCCGCGTTGCAGCCGTTATCTGTTCCTCCAGCTGCGGACTTGCGTGCTCCCAAATATCCCTCGCGTCGATAGCTTTCAGCTCTTCGAGCTCGTTGTCGTGCTGGGCGCGGACAGACCCGATCTCGTCTTTCAGGTTGTTTCGCGCTTCTTCAGCTTCGCTGACGCCGGCGGTGGCCGCATGAAGCTCATCTTTAGCGGCGGCGATATTCCGGTTGGCCTCCCGGAGCTCGCGATCGGATCGCGGCCCTCTGAGATCTAGAGCCTCAAAGATCTGCCGGTGCAGGCTGGCCATGAGGTGGCCACGTTCGTAGTGCCATGCCCTGAAGCGAATATGGCCAGTAGCCGGTTCGAACACCAGCCCGTCGCGATCACCGCGACCAAACCGCTTGATATGAGTCTCCACACGATGCATGAAGTAGGTTTTGCCACTACCCCATTCACCGTACAGCGCTACCGCCAGGGGTGGTGCAGACTGCTTGGCAGCGATCACCGTCGCCAGGGCGCGAGCATGTGCATCGATGCCCAACATATCCGGGCCGGCGGTTTCGTCGTCCGTTACCGATGCCAGCACCACATCCGACGGTGCAGACTCCACGCCCACGTCCACTGGGGTGGGGGACGCCCCTCCTGGCCGCGGTGCCCGGGCCGCCAGGACGGTTGAACTTAGATCTTGCGGCCGCTCGAAGTCGATGCCGCGCAGCTCACTCTCATACAGTGACTCCAGCAGTTCAGCCATGGTCTGTACATCGGCCGTCAACTGGCCATCCCAAGGAATCTGCGAAGTCGAGTACCGAATGGCATGAACATTACCGGCCTGATACGCGCGCCCCAGCTTCTGCTTCGCTCTCAGATTGATTCCATCGAAGCTGGTTACTAGCCCGGAAGCCCGCAGGATCTTTCGGGCTGACTCAACCCGCGCCTCAAGGTTCTCGGGAGTTCGAAACATAAAGCTCTGTTTGTCTGAATTCCAGGTCGTGGTCCCCTGGTTAAGCGACAAGTAGACCGCATCCCCCGCAGCACTGAATAGGTAGACGACATACCAGCCGATACCGGCCCGCGCGCTCAGTTCCGGGTCAAAGAAGCGAGTCCAAGGAACTTCGGCTGGCGCTCCCTTACCCCCGCTCCCCTCGGCTTTCCAGATCGAATCTATCGGCTCAAGTATTCGTTCCAACTCGGCAGGAATTCGTCGTTCGACGAGCTCTTTACGGCGCCGCATGATTGGATCCTTGGGATCCGACGTGCGGTCCTCCTGAATGCTGAGGACCTCAGCAAGATCATCCCCCAATGGCATGGCGACAATGTACACGCATCCGCGACCTCGACTGGTGACACGGCTACCGCGATCAGGTACAACGCCCCGTGGCTGTACCCCCTAAACTCGAAGTGCCGAAGCAGATTCGAGAGCACGAAGTATGGCAGGCGGAAGGCAGGAGCGGATGGAGGCCGAACAGGAACGCGCCCTCAGGCCCATCCAAGCACGGGTTCTTGGCCACCTCCGAGACCAAGATGTCGCGGAGACAGTCGACGAGATCGCCTGTGGAGTGTTTCACGGCGACTGCCTAGAACCCCCGAACGACCACGAACGCAAATCTACGTACGAGTGCCTGAAGGATCTAGAAAACCGTGGCCTCGTCAAGAGCTACACCACCTGGATCAGAGACATCGGCACCGAGCTGGTTTGGCGCTCCGCGAGGAACGCCAAACGTACGGCACTCGACCCCGGTTGGTGAACCACTACCGAGTTTTGGTCTATGCCACCCGAATTCAGGTCATTCCCGCAACAGCCGGCCGATAGAGGGTCCATGGGCGGTTGTCTGTGGATCGACTGTGATGCAGGATCAAGATCGGCAGGAGGCAGGAGGACCCTTTATGGACAAGCAACTCGGGGTTTCCGACACTCCGTTCGAGGAGCTTCTGCAGCTGCTGGCACTTGCTCTGCAATGCCCAGTTGGCGATAGGCCTGTTGTCCTCGTTGAGGAGAGTCCAGAAGCAGACGTCCGCTCGCCGGACTGGGGGCCTGGCACAATCTACACCACTGACGAGAGTCTCCCAGAGATGCTGTCGGAACTGCTGGAGACACATACCCGGGTCGTATGGATTCCACTGTGGGAACGAGCCATTAGATCGCGTCGGCCACATTACGACCAGAACCTGCAGCAGCTCCGACCGCCATCGCATGATTCGGGTCTGGCAGTCGTCTTGCCTGCAGGGGAACTCAGTTCCCGGTCGGCGGTGCCGATGCGGCAGCACATACATTCACACTGGGACGTAGCTGCGGTAATCGAGGCCATAGGCGGCTACCCCTTTGCGGAGAACCGCTTTCGAGTGGAAGCGATCACGCTCCGGGCAAGAGCCGACACTTCGCCTCCGGTCAGGATGTTCCGCGTTCCTGCGGAAGCCGACGCGGCGAATGTCAGATCCGACTTCGCGCGCCTGTTCAAACAGGGCGGAGGCCGCAGCGAATTCGGGTACGTCTTGCGTCAGACACCAGACGTAGATGTCGGGCTCAATTTCGATGCGCACGACCCTGACATCGAGCAGCGGCGTGCAAGCCTGTCGGGGTTCGGTGGTGTGGTTCGTCTGGGCGACTTGTACGAGTTCGTGCCTACGATCCACACGCCGCAGTGGAAAAAGTGGGAATGTGCGTCTGATGCTGTCGGGGCGGTGCGGATGCTGCGGGGCCGGGACGTCAGTCGCGATGGGTTTCTAAGTAGCCCGAGTGAGGACACTCCGTGGGCCGCCGTACCCGAGCAATTCCATCTCGCGGTAGGTGACGTGCTGGTGCGGAGTTTCTACCGCCGCAACGATCCGGGCCTGGCACTAGCCACCGTCCGCTTGGAGGACCTTCCGGTCGCGGTGGCGGACCACATGCAAGTGATGAGACCGCGTGAACAGCAGGCGGCGCGAGACAGAGATTTTGCCCTGAGGTATCTCCGAACTCCTTTTGCTCTAACGCTGCTCAACGCCGCGTTGGCCAGCATCAACGGGACGATGCATGTTCGGTCGGCACCGTTGGCGGAATTGGTTGTTCCTCAGCCGGATCAAGATCTGGCCGACGCGTTGGATGGCCTCGATTCAGCAAAGGAGCGCCTTCAACAGTGGCAGGCTCAAGCCGACGACATCCTCACCTCAGTGTTCCGCAGCGACGCCCCATCGGAGGCCCGGCGAAGACTCATAGAGTCCGGCCGTACCCTGCGGTTGCGCGTCGAGGCTGCTTCGTTGTTGGACGACCTCGGCCACACTGTGCGGACGCGTTTCCCGTACCCGGTCGCCGCACGCTGGCGCATCGCAGAGGTACTGCAGAGCGCGGCACCAACCAGGGAAGCCTACGGAGCAATTCTGGACGCGACCGAGATCCTGCTGTGCTACGCCGCGCTGCTGACCTTGGCCTTGACCCGCCACGAGGGCATCGAGCTCGGCTCCGCTGGCGCGCTTCGGGCAAAGCTTCGCACCGGCCGGACAGGGCCCGGTCTGGGGGAATGGACCGCGGTCCTGACCGAGGCAGCCACGAGCAAACGGCTTCGATCCATGATGCCGTCGCATCCGCTCGGTGATCTGCGCGGATTGCTCTCCAACACCGCAGTCAACGGTGCACGGAAACGGCTCGCCGACCGACGGAACGACCAAGCGCACATGCGTCACATCGACGCATCTGATCTGCCGGAGGCGATGCGAGATGCTGCCAAAGATCTGAGAGTCCTTCTCGACGCCGCCCAATTCCTGACCGACTGGCCCCTTGTGCAGATAGCAGAGGTGCGGCGCGATTCGCTGACTCGGCGTTCTCACATCAACTACCGCGAGCTTATGGGTGACCACCCAGTGGTACCAGTAAGCTCGTCCGAACATACGGACAACGAACTGGAAGTCGGCAGTCTCTACCTACGCGGCCCCGAACGGCGGCTATATCTTCTCCGTCCCTACCTGATAGGCAGGGATTGTCCGGTGTGCCGAACCTGGTCGACGTTCCATGTCGACAGGGCGCCTCAGGGTGCGGTGGTTCTGAAGAGCCTTGAGCATGGTCATACGACGTCAGATCCAACGCTTGGCGACGTTCTCCAGATCGTCGGGCTGCTCTAGTCGCCGCCGTGGTGGCACGAGAGTGCCTGCTCTAGGCGGATCGGATCCACCGTGCGCCAACCCGCGATGCAGCAAACCACGCTGACCGAACCAGTGGGCGCGCTGCTCCGACGGAACAAACTATGCCCCGCCCGGCTCCCAGATGGAGCCCATTAGCCTTTCTACCAGCAGCGATGCATGGATCTCGTTACTTCTTCGCAGACGCTAATCCGCTGCGGAACTCGACCACGTCACCGTCGGTCATGACGTAGTCCTTGCCCTCCATCCGGACCTTGCCCGCCGCCTTCGCCGCGGCCATCGATCCCGCCTCGACCAGGTCGTCGAAGGCGACCACTTCGGCCTTGATGAACCCGCGTTCGAAGTCGGTGTGGATGACCCCTGCCGCCTTCGGCGCGGTGTCACCCTGGTGGATCGTCCACGCCCGGGACTCTTTCGGGCCGGCCGTGAGGTAGGTCTGCAATCCGAGGGTGTGGAAACCGGCCCGGGCCAGGGCGTGCAGGCCGGGTTCGGCCTGGCCGATGGATTCCAGCAGTTCCGTGGCGGATTCCTCGTCGAGTTCGAGGAGTTCGGATTCGACCTTGGCGTCCAGGAATACCGAATCCGCCGGGGCCACGGAGGCTTTCAGTTCGGCGACCTTGGCTTCGTCGCTGAGTACCGACTCGTCCGCGTTGAAGACGTACAGGAAGGGTTTGGTGGTAAGCAGGGACAGCTCTTTGAGCAGGTCGCCGTCGATCTCCTTCGCGGCGTGGAACAAGGTCCGGCCGCTGTTGAGGATTTCCTGGGCCTGCTTGGCGGCGTCGGCGTAGGGCTTGCGGTCCTTTTTGACCTTGGCTTCCTTCTCGAGGCGGACGACGGCCTTTTCGAGGGTTTGCAGGTCGGCGAGGATCAGTTCGGTTTCGATGACCTCGATATCGGAGGCCGGGTTCACCTGGCCGTCCACGTGCACCACATCGTCGTCGGCGAAGACGCGGACGACCTGGCAGATGGCGTCGGCTTCGCGGATATTGGCGAGGAATTTGTTGCCGAGGCCGGCGCCCTCGGAGGCGCCCTTCACGATGCCGGCGATATCGACGAAGGAGACCGTCGCGGGGACCGTGCGGGCGGAGTCGAAGATCTCGGCGAGCTTGTCCAGGCGGGGGTCGGGCAGCGGAACCACGCCGACATTGGGCTCGATGGTCGCGAACGGGTAGTTCGCGGCGAGCACGTCGTTGCGGGTCAGCGCGTTGAACAGCGTCGATTTTCCGACGTTGGGCAGGCCGACGATTCCGAGGGTGAGACTCACGAGGACAGCAGTCTACGCGGGTGAGTGCCGAGGGTGACGGTCGGCCGGGGCGTGCGCGACGGGCGCCCGTGCGGAGGGCGGCGGAGAAGGCGGCGAACTCCATACGGTCGCCGGGCCGCTCGGTGATGGGCCCTGGTATGTCGGCCGGTCGGCGTAGCGTGACCCTATGGAGCCGACCTCCGAGGTAGTGACGGCCTACCCGGCGCCCGCACTGGCCGCCTTCATCGACCGATACATCGGATACCGCATGACCGGATACGAGGCGGGTCTGCATCGCGGGCTGCCCTCGCGGCATATGACGTTCATCGTCGCCATCGGCCCCGCCATCGATGTGATCGGCCAGACCGACGCCCGCCAGTCGCCGGACGACTACCGCTGCGTGCTCAGCGGACTCCAGGACCGTCCGGCGATGATCGCGCACGACGGCGCCCAGGAGGGGGTGGCCATCAAGCTCACCCCGCTGGGCAGCCGGGCGCTGTTCGGGCTGCCGGCGGCGGAGTTGTGGAGCACCTCGATCGAGTTCGCCGACCTCATCGGCGCGCCGGGACGGCAACTGTGGGAGGAACTGCAGGAGCGGCCGGGCTGGCCGCAGCGGTTCGCGGCGTGCGACCGGGTGCTCACCCGGCTGCTGGTACCCGAGCGGTCGGTGGGACCGGAACTGAGCTGGGCGTGGCGGGCGGTGACGGGGTCGCACGGAACGATAGGCGTCGAACCGCTCGCCGAACGGATCGGGTGGAGCCGCCAGTACCTCACCAAACGTTTCACGAGCGAGTTCGGATTGAGCCCGAAGGTGGCCGGGCGGGTCGCGCGGTTCGAGCGGGCCAAACACATGCTGCTGCACACGCCGTCGTTCGTCTCGATCGCCCAGGTCGCGGCCGCCTGCGGCTACTACGACCAGCCACATCTCAACCGGGAGTTCGCCCGGCTGGCCGGATGCAGTCCCACCCAGTGGCTGGCCGAGGAGATTCCATCCGTCCAAGACTCGGAGATGGCCGACGGCCCAGGCTGAAACCATGACCGCAACCGAGAACACCACCACGACCACCACCTCCGCACCGGCCGTCTGGCCGTGCCTCGCCTTCACCGATGCCCGTGGCACCGCGGACTTCCTGGTCCGGGCGTTCGGCTTCGAACTGACGGCGATGTACGCCCGCGAAGGCGACCCGTCGGTCATCGAACACGCCGAAATGCGCTGGCCGGAGGGCGGCGGAATCATGTTCGGCACCGTCGACAAAGGCGGTGGGCTGCCGGAGCGGCGCACACCGGGCACCGAATCGATCTATGTGGTCTGCGCCGACCCGGACGCGCTGTACGAGCGAGCCACCGCGGCCGGCGCGGAAACCGTCGCCGGGCTGAAGGACGAGGACTACGGGTCGCGCGGGTTCACAGTCGCCGATCCGGAGGGCAACTACTGGAGCTTCGGCACCTATCGAGGGCAGTGAACCGCGTCGCTGCGCCGGTTCGGAGCCGGCACATGGTTCGCTGTTCCCGGTGGCCGCGGCGGTGTCGAGCCCTGCCGCGGCGCCTTTCCGAAACGGGCCGTGCCGTCGTGGCTTGACCTTCGGGTTGCTCGAAGCCCGATGATGGGCGCGTGCCCGAATCCGACCTGATCACCATCGGCGCGTTCGCCCGCTCGTGCGGTATCACGGCCAGCGCGCTGCGCTTCTACGACGACTCCGGCCTGCTGTCACCGGCCGGGGTCGACGCGGCCACCGGATACCGCTACTACGCTCCCGCCCAGGTCGAACGCGCGGTGACGATCCGCCGACTCCGCGCCATCGATATGCCGCTCGACGAGATCGCCCGCGTGCTCGCGACCGACCCGCACACCGCGGCCCGGCTCATCGACGACCATGTGGCGGGGATGCTCCAGCGGTCCCGGCAGGCACGACGGACCGCCGAGGTGGTCAAGGCCGCTCTCGGCGAACCCTCCGGCTGGTGGGTGGCGACAGTCCGGGGGCCGGTGCTGGCGGCGGCGGTCGAGCAGATACTCGCCGCCACCGGCACCGACCCCGACCTGCCGGTTCTGGCCGGGGTGCGGCTGGAGGCGACACCCGAATCGCTCACCCTCACCGCCACCGACCGCTACCGACTGTCCACCCGCACGATGGTTCCCGAACAGCCCGGATCGGCCGAGTGGGCCGCCACGGTCGACGGCGCCGACCTGAGCGCGGCGCTGCCGGAGATCCGCAGCGCCCACGCGATCGATATCGAAGCCGGCGAACACAGCGTCCGGTTCCGATCCGCCGACGGCGCCGTGCGCACCTGCCGGACGCTGGCCGAACCGTTCCCCGACCACCGCGGGCTGCTGGCCGCGCTGCCGGCGGCACCCACCCACGCGGTGGTCGCCAAACACGACCTGATGCGCGCGCTGGAACAGCAGCGCGACCGCTACCTGCGGGTGCGGACCGCGCCGGGCACGCTCAGCGTCTCGGGCACCGGAGGTGGGCCGCCGGCCGAACTGGCCGCGCGGGTCACCGGCCCCGACAGTGAACTCGTCTTCGGGTTCACCATCCTGCACCCGGCCGTCGCCACCGCCATCGGACCCGATGTCCGGCTGGATATCGGCGGCCGCACCGATCCGATGGTCGTCCGGTCCGCGGACAACGGCGACCTCACCACCCTGGCCATGCCGGCCGACCCCGCAGTTGTCGACGAGAACGGATCCCCCCGATGACCTCCACCGAACGGCGCTCCCCCGACACCACCATGGACGCGATCACCGCGGCCGTCACGCTCGGCCGATCCGGGGGCACCGCCGCCGCCCGCGAACGTCTCCTCGAGATCTGGCGCGGGATCGGCGACGCCGGTGACCCCTTGCACCGCTGCACCCTCGCGCACTACCTCGCCGATCTCCACGACGATCCCGCCCAGGCGCTGGCCTGGGATGTCCGCGCCCTCGACGCGGCCGACGCTCTCACCGACGACCGGGTGCAGCGGCACCACGCGAGCCTGCGCGTCGCGGGGTTCTATCCGTCGCTGCACCTGAACCTGGCCGACAACTATCGGCGGCTGGGATCGTGGGACGCCGCTGCCGAACAACTCGCCGCCGCGCGGGAACGGCTGGACGCCCTCTCCGACGACGCCTACGGCGCGATGATCCGCACCGCGCTCGACGAGGTGGCCGACGCGGTCACCCGGCGGTCCACCGAGCGGCGGCCGAGCGCACCCGGCCCGCGTTCGTGACACCGTTCCCCGTGGTTACCGCGCGGCTGCCGAGCGCACTGGGCCTGTATTCGTGACACCGCTCCCCGTGGCTGCCGCGCCGCCCCGGCCGGCACCGATCGGCCGGGGCGGCGATCACTGCGCGGTGAGCGCGGCGAAATCGGGCGCGTAGACGGTCGTCCAGTGCGGGCGCAGGCGGAAGAACACCACATCGTTGTCCCAGTCGAACGCGTCGTCGCCGTAGAAATCCTGGAAGTAGGCGAGCAGTTCCGGCCACTCGGCGTCCGGTTCACCACCGGCCGGGTTCAAGGTCTCGGCGGTGCCGTGCGTGAACACACCCAATCCCTCACCGCGCATATGCGCGACACTCGCGGCCGGGCGGACGGCGAGGTGGCGGGCCTTGGCGGCGGTGCGCGCGGTACCGAAATACCACCGGCCGTGCAGGAAATGCCCGTCGACCCCGCTCACCCGCGGCTCGCCCTTGGCGGTCACGGTGGACAGGGTGAGCAGGCACATACCGGTGAGAACCGAGGTGAGCTGCGCGGCGGTCAGGGTGCGGTCGGCGGCGATGATCGAGCGGAGATGCCCCGTGGCACCCGCAAGGGAGGTGTCGAGCAGGGTCTGCAGGGCGGCCAGTTCTTCGGGGGTTTCGCGCATTGCCCCACCGTATGCACGCCGGACCGGAATCCGGTTGACCGAAATTGCTCTATGTACCCCGGCCGTGCGGTTGCCGTTCGACCCGCGAGGGGCTATTCGAGATCATCGGGCAGCAACCTGAACGCCGCGTATCCGGTCAGCGGTCGCAGCACCCGGAAATCGCGGTGGTCCATAGTGAGCACCGCATCGGTAGCGAACGCCTCCGCGAGACACACGCACATCGCATCGACCAGATCGAGGTTCATCGCCCCGTAGTGCCCGCGGACCTCGACAGCTGTACGGATCACCCTGGCATCGACCTCCGGCACGACAATGCGGCCCGCGGCGACGCGATCGGCCATCAGCCGCAGAATTCCGTCCGCCACGCGGCGGTCGGCCCGGACACTCGCCACATGGTGTACCTCCGTCAGCGCGAGCGGACTCACGACGACGGCACTGGCGGAATCGGCGGCGCGGCGGGCCGCGAAGTGTTCGGGGTCGGAGCGATTGAAGAGAGCCAGAAGTCCGGATGTATCCGCGATAACTATCACGCCGAGCGGTTCATGGCATCGCGGATCTCGTCCTTACCGATCGACCCGCCGAGGTCGAAGGTCTCTTCGTCGGTCAGCAGGGGCGTATCCCAGCGGCGGTGCCGCAACAGGTAGGCACGTACGGCATCGCGGGTTATCTCGTGCTTCGAACGTCCCTCGGCGTCGGCCTGCGCGTTGAGCGCCTGCTCTTCGTCCTCGGGTAAGCGCATCGTCCAGGCCATGCGGCAAATGATACCAAGGCAGATACCAACCAGGACCCCAATAGCTATACGCGGAGGAAACAGCGGAACATTCCACTCGGCGCACCACAGTGACCGTTCACCGCAACCGTCGAAGCGCCGAACGGCCATCGGTTACGTTCGTGTGGCCGGCATGTTCCAGCTCGCTGTACAGGAGTTGCCCGATGAGGACTATCCAATATCTCGAGACCGACCCCGACCTACCACCCGTGGGTGTGGTCGACCGGTCCCCGATCACGCCCGCGAAGAAGGCGATCTTCGCGGCCATCGCGCTGCTCGGCGCCGTGGCCTGGACGGTCCTCGCGATCGCGCGGGGCGAATCCGTGAATGCGGTGTGGATCGTGATCGCGGCGGTGTGTACCTACATCGTCGCCTACCGCTTCTACGCGCGGCTGATCGAATACAAGGTCGTCAAACCCCGCGACGACCTGGCGACTCCGGCCGAGATCCTGGACAACGGCAAGGACTTCATGCCGATGGACCGGCGGGTGCTGTTCGGGCATCATTTCGCCGCCATCGCGGGGGCGGGACCGCTGGTCGGGCCGGTGCTTGCGGCGCAGATGGGGTACCTGCCGGGCACCATCTGGATCATCGTCGGCGTCGTATTCGCCGGCGCGGTGCAGGACTACCTGGTGCTGTGGGTGTCGATGAAACGGCGCGGGCGCAGTCTCGGGCAGATGGCACGCGACGAACTCGGCGTGGTGGGCGGTGTGGCCGCCATCATCGGCGTCCTGGTGATCATGATGATCCTGCTGGCGGTGCTGGCGCTGGTGGTGGTGAACGCGCTGGCGCACAGCCCGTGGGGTGTCTTCTCCATCGCGATGACCATCCCGATCGCCCTCTTCATGGGCGTGTACCTGCGGTATCTGCGACCGGGCCGGGTCGGTGAGATCTCGGCGATCGGTTTCGTCCTGCTGATCCTGGCGATCATCGCGGGCGGCTGGGTCTCGCACAACGACACCTGGGCCGGGTGGTTCACCTTCCATCCCGTCACCATCTCGTGGATGCTGATCGGCTACGGCTTCGTCGCCTCGGTCCTGCCGGTGTGGCTGCTGCTGGCCCCCCGCGACTATCTGTCGACCTTCATGAAGATCGGCACCATCGGCCTGCTGGCGGTCGGCATCCTGGTGACCCTGCCGGTGCTGAAGGCGCCCGCGGTCTCGGAATTCGCCACCTCGGGCACCGGCCCGGCCTTCGCGGGCAGCCTGTTCCCGTTCCTCTTCATCACCATCGCCTGCGGTGCGCTGTCCGGATTCCACGCGCTGGTGTCGTCGGGCACGACACCGAAACTGCTGGAGAAGGAATCGCATGCCAAGGTGATCGGCTACGGCGGCATGCTGATGGAGTCGTTCGTGGCGGTGATGGCGATCATCACGGCGTCGATCATCGATCAGCACCTGTACTTCGCCATGAACGCCCCGGCTGGCGCGACCGGGGGCACCGCGGAAACCGCCGCGGCCTACACGAACGGCCTGGGCTTGTCCGGTCCGCCGACGACCGGCGCCGAACTGAGCCAGGCGGCCACCGATGTGGGTGAGGAGTCGGTGATCTCCCGCACCGGCGGCGCCCCGACGCTGGCCATCGGGATCTCCGAGGTGTTCTCCGGGTTCCTGGGCGGCGCCGGGATGAAGTCGTTCTGGTACCACTTCGCGATCATGTTCGAGGCGCTGTTCATCCTGACCACCATCGACGCGGGCACCCGCGTGGCGCGGTTCATGCTGTCCGATTCGCTGGGCAACCTGCGGGGTCCGGCGCGTAAGTTCGCCGATCCGTCATGGCGAGTGGGCGCATGGCTGTGCTCGGCGGTCGTGGTGGCGGCCTGGGGATCGATCCTGCTGATGGGTGTGACGGATCCGCTGGGCGGGATCAACGCGCTGTTCCCGCTGTTCGGTATCGCCAACCAGTTGCTGGCCGCGATCGCGCTGGTGGTGGTGCTGACGATCCTGGTGAAGAAGGGCCTGACGAAATGGGCCTGGATCCCCGGTATCGCTTTGGCCTGGGATCTCATCGTCACCATGACCGCGTCCTGGCAGAAGATCTTCTCGGCCGACCCGAAGGTGGGCTACTGGAAACAGAACAGCATCTGCCGGGCCGCCCGCGATGCCGGTGAGCTGTGCCTGACGGCGAAAACACCGGACGACGTGGACGCGGTCATTCGCAATACATTCATCCAGGGTGTGCTGTCCATCGTTTTCGCGGTGCTGGTGCTGATCGTGGTGCTGGCCGCGGTATGGGTCTGCTACCGCACCGTGAAATCGGGCGATACCTCGACCACCGAATCGCCGGAGGAACCGTCGAAGATTTTCGCGCCCAGCGGTTTTCTGGTCACCTCGGCGGAGAAGGAGGTCCAGCGGCAGTGGGACGAGCAAATCACGAAGGGTGCGGCCGCGGTGCCGGGGGCCGCACCCGCGGAGGTGCGGAGTTGACCGGGCAGCTCGCGGCAGGGCCGGGCGGGCACGCCGGCACCGTGGGTGCCGAGCGGCCCGGACTGCGCGAGCTGCCGGTGGCGCCGGCCCGCGGGGTACGGGCGCTCGCCCGCGGGGTACGGGCGGTCTTCCGGTATCTGGACTCCGTCGTCGGTGGGCAGGACTACCAGCGCTACCTCGCGCATATGCGCAGGGTGCATCCCGATCGCCCGGTGGCGAGCGAGCGGGACTACTGGCGGGAGCGGTACGCCGACGCGGAACGCAACCCGGGCGCACGCTGCTGCTGAGCAAAGGACCGCGAGAAGTTACGGCGGGGCCGGACACACCGGCCCCGCCGTCGCGTTCGCACGGCGCCCCGCACCACGTTGGTCTCCGCGGCCCACCCTGCACCGCCGTAGTTTTCGCTGTCGTCGCGTAACCGCCATAGTTTCCGCGGCCATCCTCCCGGATCGCCTTCCGAGGCCGCCCATCGTCGCGAATCTTCATCGTGTTCCCGCAGCGCTCTGCGCTGCCCGTCGCAGTGGCGGCGCGGTGACCCCCGTGGATGGACCGGCGTTACTCCTGTCGGTCCATGGGCGCGCTTCTGGAGCCACCTTCATCAGCCGGAGACCGCCCCCGAGAACGGACCCGCACCGCACTCCGTCGACCACCCCGGGCGACACCCGGCACCGATGTCTGTTTTCCGCTAGCTCGAGGTCCCTCGAGCTGACATCGTGTGTGGGGTGAGCATCACGGCCCTGGATTTCGAACGCTGCTATCGCGCGGTGTCGGCCCGCGACTCCCGTTTCGACGGGCAGTTCTACACCGCCGTGCGCACCACCGGAATCTATTGCCGGCCGTCCTGCCCGGCGATCACTCCGAAGCGCACCAATGTGACCTTCCTGCCGACCGCTGCCGCGGCCCAGCAGGCGGGCTATCGCGCCTGCCGCCGCTGCCTGCCCGACGCCGCGCCTGGATCGCCCCTGTGGAACACCCGCGCGGACCTGGCCGCCCGGGCCATGCGGCTCATCGGGGACGGTGTGGTGGAACGCGGCGGGGTCCCCGCGCTGGCCTCGGCGCTCGGCTATTCGCAACGTCAGCTCACCCGGGTGCTCACCACCGAACTCGGTGCGGGTGCGCTGGCGCTGGCGCGCGCCCACCGGGCCCATACCGCGCGACTGCTGATCCAGACCACCGCCATGCCCATGTCGGATATCGCCTTCGCCGCCGGTTTCGCCAGTATCCGGCAGTTCAACGACACCGTGCGCGAGGTCTTCGCGGTCAGTCCGAGCACCATGCGCATCGAAGCGCAGCGCACCCGCAACCGTACCGGCCCGGCCGCCAACGGCACCCTGTCGCTGCGCCTGCCCTACCGGGCGCCGCTGGACCGCGACTGGCTGAACTGGTTCCTGTCCGCCCATGTGGCACCGGGTCTGGAACTCTGGCAGACCACATCGGGCGGGGAGAACCACTACCTGCGCACCATCCGCACACCACACGGTTACGCCGGGGTCCGGCTCGCGGTACTGCCCGGCCACGTTCAGGCGGAACTGACGCTGCGCGATATGCGCGACCTCGCGCCCGCGGTGGCCCGGGTCCGGCATCTGCTCGACCTCGACGCCGACCCGGTGGCCATCGACGAGGCACTCGCCCGGGCCCACGAGAGCACCGGCGCACCGCACGCTCATTTCGCTCCCGGGATCCGGGTACCGGGATGTGTGGACGGACCGGAACTGCTACTGCGCACCATGATCGGTCAGCAGATCTCGGTGGCGGCGGCCAATACACATACGGCCCGGCTGGTCGCCGCCCTCGGCGACCCGGTGGACGGGCCGGTCGGCCGGTTGTTCCCGGCGCCGGAGGTGATCGCCGAACGCGGCGCCGAAGTACTGACCGGCCCCGCCCAGCGGATCCGTTCCATCACCGCCGCCGCGGCGGCGATCGCTTCCGGCGACCTGGTCCTGCACCAGGGCCGTACGGCCGCCGACCTGCGACGCGATCTGCTCGCGCTCGACGGTGTCGGCCCGTGGACCGCCGACTACGTCACCATGCGGCTACTCGCCGACCCCGACATCATGCTGCACACCGATCTCGTCATCCGCCGCGGCGCCGCCCGCCGCGATATCGACCTGACCGATACGACCCGCTGGTCGCCCTGGCGTTCCTATCTCTGTATGCACCTGTGGCGCACCGAACTGCGCACCCGGGCCGGATCCCGGGATCCCGCCGCGCCCAGTACCGAAACCGACGCGAAAGTGAGTATCGACTGATGTCCACCGCCACCCTGCCCACCTCCGCCACCACCGCCACCGGCACCGCCGACGTCGCCACCATCGACACCCCGCTCGGCCCGTTCACCACGATCGTGGCCGCCGACGGCGCGGTCCTGGCATCCGGGTGGACCGCCGCGCCCGAAGACCTCCGCGCCCTGGTCCACCCCGGCCTGCGCCCGGCGGAACTGCGCGCCCGCCGTGAACTGGGTGCGGTGACCGACGCCGTCGCGGCCTACCACCGCAGCGACACGGCCGCGATCGATTCCGTCCCGGTGCGTCAGCGCTCCGGCGAATTCCTGCAGCACGCGTGGGAAGTACTGCGCACAGTGCCCGCGGGGCAGCCGATCACCTACACCGCGTTCGCCGCCCGCTCCGGCCGGCCGGCGGCCACCCGCGCCGCGGCGAGCGCCTGCGCCCGCAATGCGGCCGCGCTGTTCGTGCCCTGCCATCGGATCGTGCGCACCGACGGCACACTCGGCGGGTTCCGCTGGGGGCTGGACATCAAGCGACGGCTGCTCGATCTCGAGGGATGAATGCGCGCGGTCAGGCGATGGTGGCGTGCAACCGGGAACCGTTGCGGCCGCGCACCACGTGCAGGCGGCTGGGTATGCGCTGACGCATCTCGTCGACGTGACTGACCAGCCCCACCACCCGGCCTCCGGCGCGGAGTTCGTCGAGGACGCCCATCACCGCGTCGAGGGTGTCGGCGTCCAGGCTGCCGAAGCCTTCGTCGATGAACAGGGTGTCCAGGATGATCCCGCCCGCTTCGGCCGCGACGGTATCGGCCAGACCCAGCGCGAGCGCCAGTGAAGCCATGAAGGTTTCCCCACCGGAGAGTGTGCGAGCGGGCCGGACGGCGCCGGTGTAGTCGTCACGGATATCCAGGCCTAGACCGCCGCGCCGGCCGTGCGCCCCGGCCCGGTCGGTGTGCACGAATTCGTACCGGCCGCCCGACATCCGGCGCAGCCGGGCCGACCCGGCCACCGCGACCTCCTCGAGCCGGGCCGCGAGCACATAGGAGCGCAGCGACATCCGCCGGTTGTTCGCGCCCCGGCCGGCGACCACCTCCGCCAGTTCGGCCAGTTCCTGGTGGGACCGCTGCGCCGGGGCGATCAGATCCACTGCCGCCCACAGTTGCCCGCACAGGGTTTCCAGCCGGGTGACCCGGTGCACGGCCGCGGAATGGGTCGCGACGGCCGCGTCCAGCGCGGTCCGGGCGGCCCGCACCGCGGCCTCGAGCGCCTCCGGATCACCGGGCGCGGTGGCGGCGGCGGCCCGGATCTCCGGTTCGTCCAATACGGCCCGAGCGGCCGCGCGAATCTCGTCCGCCGCGGCCAGAGCAGCGCTCAGCGCGTCCTGCCGCTGCGAGGTCCGGGTCGCGGCACCGACCAGCGGTGAATAGATCCGCAACGTCGCCAGCATCTCCCCCGAGCCGGCTCCGGGGTCCCGGCCCGGGTCGCCCGGACCATCGGCCACGCAATCCGGCGCGGTGCCGACGGCGCTCGTGGGCGGGACCAGTCCCGCCGATCCGGCCAGCCGTTCGACCCGCAGCACACAGGTGCCCACCCGTTCCCACGCCGCGCGGACCGCGGCGTAGGTGTCACGCCGGTTGCCCGCGACGGCGATCAGCGCGTGCAGACGCTCCCGGCGACGACCGATGGTCCGGTCCCGTCCGGCGGCGGCGCGCAGCTTCTCGTCGATCTCGGCGAGCCGGGTCCGCGCGGCCTCGATCCGGGCCGCGACGGCTCCGGCCCGGGTCTCGGTATCGCGCAGGGCATCGTGCAACCCGCTCTCATCGCTGCGCAGGCGGGTCAGTTCGGCGGCACACGCCTCGGCCGATTCGGCCAGTTCCTCCGCGTCCCCGCACTTCTCGGTGGCCGCCCGCAGGGCGGCCGCGAGTTGCACGCGGTCGGTATCGCCGCCGCGGGCCAGCAGTGCCTCGATCTCCCGCTCCACCTCGGCGAGCGCCGACTGCGCGCGTTCGCGCGCCACCTCGGCGGTCCGTTCGGCGGCCGCAGCCGCCGCCTCGTCCTCTTTCGATACCGCCCCGGCCGCCTGCCGCGCCGGCCGGGGATGCTCGGCCGAACCGCACACCGCGCACGCCTGCCCGTCGACCAGGCACCCGGCCAGCTCCGCCGCCATTCCGGCCAGCCGGCGCTCCCGCAGGTCCAGCATGTGCTCACGCGCCGCCAGGTGCCGGGCGCGCGCGGTATCGAGATCCACCCGGGCCCGGTCGAGCGTGGTGCGCGCCCGGGCCAGTTCCACGGCCGCCGTCGCGGACTCCTGCAAGCGCCGGAGTTCGGTTCGCAGACCCGGCAGCGTCGCTTTCGCCTCGTCGGCTTCGCGCGCCCGCGCCTGCGCGGCGACGATGATCTCGGGTAGCCGGGCCCGGCGTTCGGTGAGTGCAGCCGAACGCTCGCCGAGTTCGGCCGCCGCGGCGCGCAGTTCGGCCAGTTCCCCGCGCAATGTGTCGGCCGTGACGGCGTCGGCGTGGATCTCGCCGAGTTTGCCCAGCAACGCACTCCATCCGCGGATCGCGGTATCGAGGCCGAGGTCCTCGTCGTAGCCGGCTCGGTCGTCCAACCGATCCGACTCGTCCGCACCGGCCTCGGCAGGGCTCTCCCGAGACCCGCCGGGAGCCACGTCGAACAGCGCGAACTCGTCTTCCGCCGGGGAACTCTCCGGCGCGACGTCCTCCGGGGGCAACTCGTCGGCCCCGTCCCCGGCTCGCCCGGCGAACGAGGCCGTCACCAGGCGGATACCCGGGATATCCGCACTGTCGGGTTCCGCGGCCAGCCGGGCCAGGTGTTCGGCGGCGGCCACGGACTCGTCTTCACGGCTGCGCGCCGCACGGACCGCCGCCTCGGCCTCGGCCAGCGCCGCGGCCACCGGTTCGGCGCGGCGCGCACGATCCAGTTCGCCACGATCCGCGGCCCGTGCCCGGGCGTCGGCGGCGTACTGCTCGAGCTGCTGCCGGGCCAGTGCCAGCCGGCGCCGCTGCTCGGCCGCCCGCCGCTCCCGTTCGGCCTGTTCGTCGGCGAGCGCCGACTCCGCGCGCCGCTCATCGAGTTCGTGCTGTGCTTTCTCCACCTCGCCGCGCGCCCCCGCCAGCAGATCCTGCGACCACTCGACCGCGTCCAGAATGTCGATCCGCTCGGTGCGGTCGATCCCGGCCGTCACCGCGACCCGGGTGATCAGGTCCTCCACATTGCGCTGCTGGACGCCGATCTGCTCCCCCGACGATTTGCGCTGGGCGGTGAGCCACTGTTCGGCCGACCCGAAACGCCCGGTATCGAACAGTTTCTCGAGCAGTCGTTCGCGATCCTCGTTCTCGGCGCGCAGGAACTTCGCGAAATCCCCCTGCGGCAGCAGCACCACCTGGAAGAACTGATCGGCGCTCATCCCCAGCAGCCGCACGATCTCGTCGCCGATCTCGTTGATCCGCGACAGGTTGGTGCCCTGTCCGTCCAGCCAGGCCAGCGTGGCCTTGGCGTTCTCCACCCGGGTCCCGCTACCGCGCAGCTTCGGCCGCTCGAATTCCGGCTGCCGGGTGAGCCGGAGTCGCCGGCCGCCCAGCGTGGCCTCGAGCACCACCTCCGGGCGGATATGCGCGGGCGCGTGATCGGAGTGCAGCCGTTTGTCCCCCCGGGCCCCCGGCACCCGCCCGTACAGGGCATAGGCGATGGCGTCGAGCACCGTGGTCTTCCCGGCACCGGTCTGCCCGTGCAGGAGGAAGAGCCCGTCCGCGCCCAGTTCGTCGAAATCGATGGACGCCGTCTCGGCGAAAGGACCGAAGGCCGTCATCTCCAGCCGGTGCAGTCTCATGCGGTGAGTTCCGTATCGGCCGCCGGGGACGCACCGATATCGTCGCGGACCACCTCCGTCTCCCGGACGGCCGCCGCCATGGCGCGGGTCAGCCAGTCCATCTCGGAGGTGGTCGGCTCGCCGCGCACATCGGTGAGGAAGGTGCGGGCGATATCGGTGTCGTCGCGGCCGCGCACCCGCTCCCGGTACCGCAGGGCCGGGTCGCCCTGGGGTCGTTCCCATTCCACGTGCACCGCGTACGGGAAACGCTCGCGCAATCGGCGCATGGCATCCACCGGCCGGGCATAGTCGGTGAGCGAGACCGAGACGTAGTGCTGTTCGGCCGTTTCCCATGTGGGGTCGGCCAGCAGCTCCTCCAGTGTCCCGGTGAGGTGACTCAGCCCGCGGACCTGCGGTAATTCGAGCCCTCGCACCCGAGCCGGACCGGTATCACCGAGGTCCACCAGCCACGCCTGTTTGCGGTGGGTGCTCTCCCCGAACGAATACGGCAGCGGCGAACCCGAATAGCGCACCGTCCCGGCGAGGGTCTGCGGCGAATGCAGATGACCGAGCGCGACATAGTCGAACCCCGGCTCGGTGAACATCCCCAGCGGCACCGTCTCGACTCCGCCCACCGAGATCGACCGCTCCGAGCCCGTCGCCGCGCCACCCACCACGAAGGCGTGTGCCAGCAGCACCGTCCGGGTGTCCGGCCGCTGTGCGATATCCCCCCGGATCCGTTCCAGCACCGCCGCGAGCACCTCGGCATGCGACCGCGCCTGCGGTACGCCGAGCTCGCCCCGGCATATCTCCGGCTCCAGATAGGGGATGCCGTAGAAGGCGACCGCACCATGCTCGTCGGAGAGCAGCACCGGCCGGGCCGAATCGGCCACCGTGGTGCGCAGATACAGCCCGCCGGCCGCCGCGAAACTCGCGCCCGCCCCGAGCCGTGTCGGCGAATCGTGGTTACCGGAGGTGGCCACGATGCGCGCGCCGGCCGCGCGGATGGCCTCGAACCCCCTGTTGCAGACCGCGATCGCGTCCGCGCTGGGGATGGAGCGATCGTAGACATCGCCGGGAAGCACGACGGTGGCCACCTCTTCGGCGGCGACGAGCTGGGCGATCGCTTCGAGTACCCGCGACTGGTCGGCCAGCAGGTCCACGCCGTGAAAGGTGCGACCGATATGCCAGTCCGACGTATGCAGGATTCGCATGACGGCGAATTTAGGGCACCGCACCGACAGCTTCAATGCCGGTACCGATACCCGGGACGCCACACCGGCAACACGCCGAGACCCGTACCGCCCCTGACCCGGCGGACCCGCGACCTCCGCGGACAATGTCTCCATTGCGCCATCGTGTTGCGCGCCACCCATATCCCTTGACGGTATGAATACCGCCGCCGACCACCGTTTCCGCACAATCGCGGAGCCGGACCCGCCGTGCCGTAACACAGTCGACCCTTCCGGACGATAGTGTTCAGTACGTGGCTGCTTCCCAACGAGTGAATTCCCGGGTGCCCGCGCCGCAACGTTCGTTATTGCCGACGGTGCCGGGTGTCCCGGCCTATGCCGCGGTTCTCATCGCTGCGGTCTGCACCTTCCTGGGTTTCCTCATCGATGCCCTCGGCGACGTCACGGACCTCACCGGCACCTTCAGCGCGTTCTACATCCTCGGATGTCTGGCGGCGGTGGCGGCGGTGCGGTTCCGCGGCCTGTTCACCACGATGGTGTTACCGCCGCTATTACTGTTCGTGGCCGTGCCGATCGCATACCGCCAGCTCACCGGGACCAGCACCGCCTCCCTGAAGGACATCCTGCTGAACCTGGCGATCCCGCTGGTGCACCGTTTCCCGCCGATGATGCTGGCCACCGTCCTGGTGCTGATCATCGCCGGGATCCGGATCGCGCAGTTCCGCTCGGAAAACGCGGCCCACGAGACCGCCGCCGCCCGGCGCGGCACGAGCTGGGGCCGAAACGAACGGCGCGCGACCCGCGGCGAGACCAAGGAACGGGCGGAGAACCGGCCCCGCCGCGAGACCGCGAAGCGGCCGAGCCGCGGACAGGCGAAGCGTCCCGTGGGCGAGGGCAAGACGGCCCGCAGGAGCAAGCCCTCGCGCGCGGAAACCCTGGCGGCACGGTCCAAGGCCAACGGCAGGACCAAGGCGAAAGCGCGGCCGCAACGGCCCGAGAACCCCGAACCCGATTACACCCACGAATCGTTCGACGAACCCCCACGCCGCGGCGGCCGGGGCCGTCCGCCCGCCGAGCCGGCCGCGCGGGGCGCCGCCGCACCCCGCACCCGCGAGATGCGCCAGCACCGGCCCGCCCGCCCGGCGGCTCCGATACCCGACGAGCCGGTGCGCGCGAACGCCCGCCGCGGCGAACCGGCCCGAACGCCGCAGACCGCCCGGGTCCGCGAACCGATCCCGGAACGGCGGCGACCCGAACGCCGCTGAGCGCGGGCCGTCGCCGGAGGTGAGCGCGGTCAGCGCCGAGCGGCCCGCAGTTCCCGCGGCAGCGCGAATACGAGGGTCTCGTTCGCCGTGGTCACCGGCTGGACCTCGCCGAACCCGTGTTCGGCGAGCATGTCCAGCACCCCGCGCACCAGGATCTCGGGGACCGACGCGCCGGAGGTGATCCCGACCGTGGTCACCCCTTCGAGCCACGCCGGGTCCACCTCGCGCGCGTAGTCCACCAGATACGACGCGCGGGCCCCGGCGCCGAGAGCCACCTCCACCAGGCGCACCGAGTTCGACGAGTTGCGCGAGCCCACGACGATCACCAGATCACATTCCGGTGCCATCGCCTTCACCGCGACCTGGCGGTTCTGAGTGGCGTAGCAGATATCGTCGCTGGGCGGATCCTGCAGCGCCGGGAACTTCTCCCGCAGCCGCGACACCGTCTCCATGGTCTCGTCCACGCTCAGCGTGGTCTGCGACAGCCAGATCACCTTGGACTCGTCGCGCACGGTCACCTTCTCGACCGCGTCCGGACCGTCGACCAGTTGTACGTGCTCGGGGGCCTCACCGGCGGTTCCCTCGACCTCCTCGTGGCCCTCGTGGCCGATCAGCAGGATGTCGTAGTCGTCCCGGGCGAAGCGTTTGGCCTCCTGATGAACCTTGGTCACCAGCGGACAGGTCGCGTCGATGGTGCGCAGGTTGCGCTCGGCGGCGGTCGCGTGCACTGCGGGCGAGACACCGTGCGCGGAGAACACCACCAGCTCCCCCTCGGGGACTTCGTCGGTGGTGTCGACGAAGATCACGCCGCGCTCGCGCAGCGTTTCCACCACGTGGCGGTTGTGCACGATCTCCTTGCGGACATAAATCGGCGCGCCGTGCTTTTCCAGCGCCTTTTCCACGGTTTCGACGGCCCGGTCCACACCCGCGCAGTACCCGCGCGGTTCGGCGAGCAGCACTCGTTTTCCTGCGGGGGCGGCGGTCGCGGCGCCGGCCGAGCGAGCGATTCCGACATTCAACGGTATTGCCGAGGACATGCCCCACAGAGTACGTGCGTACCTCCGTGACCGCTGCGGCCGTGCACCCCGGCGCCCGGGCGGCGCCCCGACCACCTGTCCGGCCCGTTCACACCGCTCACCGGCGGCCCTGGACGGCCACCCGGCACCGGTCACCGGCGGCACCACATCCGGGAGAGGTGTGCAGGTTCACCCGCCGATCCCGACCGGCGCGTCGACGAATTTCCACGCTGCGCCCGTGGAGGCGCCGCCGCCCGCCGAACGCCCGGAAACCTGCCGTTCCCGCCGCGGCTTGCCGGGTTCGCGCATCCTCTTTTGCGGACCCCGCTATATCGGGCAGGCTATTACCATGTTTCGACCACCGTTCCTGGCCCGCGTCGCCGCCGGGGCCGCCGTCTATGTCCTCGAGGAGACGCGACGGCTGCCCTCGGCAGCGGCGAAACTACCGCTCACCGCGGTAAGCCAATTACTGCAGACGGGGATGCACGTCCAGCAGTTCGTCACCAGTCTCGCGATCAAGGGCGATTCGGTTTTCGACCGGATCATCAACCGTCCCGAGGAACAGCCCGAATGGGCCACCTTCGACGAGGACGACGACCCGCCGGTGCGCGAGGCGAGCGCCACCCCGCGCCGGCGCAACAGCGGTTTCGACCGCTTCGACGCCGATCCGGCCGAGGTGGAGCTGGCCCTGCAGGAGACGCTGGACGGCCTGCGCGCGATCCAGAACGGCAACCCCCTGCCCGCGGCACACACCTTCGACGCCGGGGCCACCTTCGACGCCGCCGGTGACGCGGCCGACGATATCGCGGCGGCCGGCGCGGCCGCGGTAGACGGGCCGGAATCCGCCGCCACGGCCGATCCCGAGCCCGTCGCCGAACCCGAGCCGGCGGCCGAAGCCGTCCTCCCCGAGGTCGGCGCCCGCTACGACTACCCGAACATGACCCTCGCCCAGCTGCGCGGACGGCTGCGCACGCTCACGGTCGCCGATCTGGTCGCCCTGCTCGACTACGAACAGCGCACCCTCGATCGCGCCGCGTACGTGACCATGCTGACCAACCGGATCGCCACCGTGCGAGCCCAGTGACCGAGGCCGATCCCGCGCCCGCGGCCGGCCGGAGCGGTGGCCGGCCCGGGCAGGCACCCGCCCCCGCCAATTCCGCCGAGCAGCCGTGGCCGGTGCGCTCGGTGTCGATGAAGGTCGCCCAGTGGATCGACCGGCTCGGCAGTATCTGGGTGGAAGGCCAGCTCACCCAGATCAACCTGCGGCCCGGCACCCGCACCGCCTTCCTGGTGCTGCGCGATCCGGCCGCCGATATGTCGCTGTCGGTGACCTGCGACCCGGCCCTGCTGCGCGCCTCCCCCGTCCCGCTGCAGGAGGGCAGCCGGGTGGTGGTCTACGGCAAACTCTCCTTCTTCCCCGGCCGCGGCACCCTGTCGCTGCGGATCTCCGAGATCCGTCCGGTCGGGGTCGGCGAACTGCTGGCGCGGATCGAACGGTTGAAGGCGTTGCTGGATGCCGAGGGCCTGTTCGATCCGCGGCTCAAACGCCCGGTCCCCTTCCTGCCCGGCACCATCGGGTTGATCACCGGCCGGGGCAGCGCCGCCGAACACGATGTGCTGAGCGTGGCGCGGGATCGCTGGCCCGCGGTGCGGTTCGAGGTCCGCAATACCGCCGTGCAGGGCCCGTCCGCGGTCCCGCAGATCCTCGACGCGCTGGCGGCGCTGGATGGCGACCCGGCGGTCGAGGTGATCGTGCTCGCCCGCGGCGGCGGCAGCGTGGAGGATCTGCTGCCCTTCTCCGACGAGACACTGTGCCGGGCCATCGTCGCGGCGACCACCCCCATCGTCAGCGCTATCGGCCACGAACCCGATTCCCCGGTCTCCGACCTGGTCGCGGATCTGCGCGCGGCCACCCCGACCGATGCGGCCAAACGTATCGTGCCCGACGCCGCCGCCGAGACCGCGCTCGTCCGGGAACTGCGCGACCGGTCGGCGGCGGCACTGCGCGGCTGGGTCGCACGGGAGTCGGCGGCGCTGCGGCAACTACGGTCACGCCCGGTGCTGGCCGATCCGCTGCGCGATCTCGGCCACCGGCACGACGAGATCGAACGCCTGCGCACCGCGACCCGCCGCTGCGCCGAGAGCCTGGTCCGCGCCGAATCGGTGACAACCGATCATCTGCGGCGCCAGCTGACCGCGGTCGGCCCGGCCGCCACTCTGGCCCGCGGCTACGCTGTCGTGCAGCGGGTCACCGGACCCGAACGCCATGTGGTGCGCGCGATCGACGATTCGCCCGCGGGTAGCCAGCTGCGTATCCGGGTCGGTGACGGCGCGATCTCCGCCGCCGCCCTCGGCACCGAGCGGCTCGGCGAACGCGGCGCCCCCACCCGCTCCGACGACTCCGAGAGGACCTGACCGTGTCCGACACCGGCACCGACGACCTGGCCGATATCGCCGGCCTCGGCTACGAACGCGCCCGCGACGAGCTGGCCGGCGTGGTGAAGATGCTGGAGCAGGGCGGTATGGACCTCGACGACGCCTTGGCGCTCTGGGAACGCGGCGAGGCGCTCGCCAACCGATGCGAAGAACATCTGGCCGGGGCGCGGCAGCGGATCGAGAAAGCGCTGGCCGAATCCGACGACGCGGAATGACCCGCGCCCACCCCCGCTGACCGGTTACGCCGCCGGGAGCGGCCGGGCGGCCACCACCGCGGCGGCCAGGGTCTCGAAGACCTCGCCATTACCGGCGCCCCGGATCAGCACCCGGCTGTCCTCGAAATCGGCGATCCACGCGGGTTCGGCGCCGGGCTCTTGGTAGACCACCCATTTCTGCCCGGCGATATCCCGGGTACCGGTGGCATATCGGCTGCCCGCAATATGTCCGGCCAGCACCTCTTCGGTGGCGTCGCTCTGGTCGAGTTCCATATAGGTGCCCGCGCCGGTGACATAACCGATGGTGCTGACCGTGCCGCCGCCGCGTTCGGTGATGGTGTCGCGGCTCCCGGAGTTCGGCTGCCAGTTCTGCGGGAGGGCCGGTTCACGGATCGGGAACGACAGATTCTGCGCATCCGAGCGCAGGGCCGCGGCGGCATCGAAACTGGGTATCGTGCCCTGCGTGGGGCCGGTAGTGGAAAGACTGCACTGACTGGTCAATCCGGCGAACACCACGGCGATCAGCACCAACGGGATCAACGACCAGAACAGATCCCGGTAGTCGTTCATGATGCGTGGCTTCTTGTTCGGCACGCTCCCAGTATCCATCGTGGTAGCGGCGGGACCCCGCGCCGCCCCCGGTACTGCCGTACCAGGTGATCACCGGCACGCAATCCGGCGATGCGACAATTACGGCAAGTTACACAACCTAGGAGGCACCCGCTATGACGGCATCTTCGCCCGCTTCGAGCCGCCGCGAGGCGCCCGACCGTAACCTCGCACTCGAACTCGTCCGCGTCACCGAAGCCGGCGCCATGGCGGCGGGACGCTGGGTGGGCAAGGGCGACAAAGAAGCCGGCGACGGGGCGGCCGTGGATGCCATGCGGCAGCTGGTCAGCTCGGTATCCATGAGCGGCATCGTGGTGATCGGCGAGGGCGAGAAGGATGAGGCGCCCATGCTGTACAACGGCGAGAACGTGGGCGACGGCACCGGTCCGGAGGTCGATTTCGCGGTCGACCCGATCGACGGCACCACCCTGATGTCGAAGGGGTCCCCCGGCGCCATCTCGGTGCTGGCGGTCGCCGAACGCGGCGCCATGTTCGACCCGTCGGCGGTGTTCTACATGCAGAAGATCGCCGTCGGCCCCGACGCGGCCGACGTGATCGATATCTCGGCGCCCATCGGGGAGAACATCCGCAAGGTCGCCAAGGCCAAGCATGCCTCGGTCTCCGATATCACCGTGTGCATCCTGGACCGCCCCCGCCACAGCGACCTGATCCAGGAGGTCCGCAACGCCGGCGCCCGGATCCGCTTGATCTCCGACGGTGACGTGGCCGGCGCCATCGCCGCCGCGCGGCCCGATTCCGGGACCGACATCCTGGTCGGTATCGGCGGCACCCCCGAGGGCATCATCGCGGCCGCCGCGATGCGCTGTATGGGCGGCGCCTTGCAGGGCAGGCTCGCACCCAAGGACGACGACGAGCGGCAGAAGGCGCTCGACGCCGGACACGATCTGGATCGGGTCCTGGTCACCGAAGATCTGGTGGCCGGGGACAATGTCTTCTTCTGCGCCACCGGCGTCACCGACGGTGATCTGCTGCGTGGGGTGCGCTACTACGGCGGCGGCGCGTCCACCCAGTCCATCGTGATGCGGTCGAAATCGGGCACGGTCCGCATGATCGACGCCTACCACCGGCTCACGAAACTGCGCGAGTACTCGTCGGTCGATTTCCACGGCGACGAGCACGCCGCCCCGCCGCTGCCCTGATCGGCGCGCGTGCGGTCCGGGCACTCCTCCGGACCGCACGGGGCCCCGTCCGGCGCGCCGGGCACACACCCGCCCTGGCCAGCAACTTTCCGGCATCCGGACTGCACTCCGGGTTTTTGCGGGTAATATCCGCGTGGCCACCGAACTGGCAACGTCACGGATATTCGTGCTCGGTAGCCGCTGCGTTGCCGAACCCACAGCCGGAGTGATGAACCACCACGACCTGCACGTCCATCACACCGGCCTGTCGCGAGAGGATGGACATGCACCACTTCGCTCGACGTTCGGCCGGATTCACCATGGCACTCGCCGCCGCGGGGCTGCTCGTCGCCGGTTGCGGTGACGACAACTCGGTGTCGGATACCGTCGGCTCCCTGACCTCGGCGGTGACGCCCGGCGGCAACAGCGGCACCGGCGCCCCATCCGCCTCCCCGGGCGCCGAGAGCTCGGCCACCGAGACGACAGGCGCCGAGGGCTCGGCCACCCCCGACGAGGGCCCCAATGCCGACGCCGGTGAAACCAGGGTGCAGACCCCGGACGGCAACGAAGTCGCCGTGAAGGGCAGCATCTATCAGAAGTACACCGAGGCCGGCGGTCCGACCGGCACACTCGGTATGCCCGAGGGCGAGGAGCAGGTCGCCGGTGACGGCGGTCGGTACCAGAACTTTTCCGGCGGCACCGTCTTCTTCAGCGAGGACACCGGCGCCCATATCGTCTGGGGCGATATCCGCGAAGCATGGGAGGCCAACGGCGGCGCGGACGGCCAACTCGGCTTCCCCACCTCCGACGAGGAGACCACCCCGGAGGGCAAGAAGAGCGAGTTCGAGGGCGGCACCATCACCTGGAACTCCTCGGACCGCTCCACCACGGTCACCGAGAAGTGAATCCAGCGCCCGGCGCGCCCGCGGGAGTGGGCGCCCCGGGCGCCGTCCGAGCCCGCGCATCGGACAATCCGGAATCTTCGCTCACTTCCGGGGAACGGGCCGATTGTGCGAGGACCCCACCCGCGCCGGCCGGATCACCGATTTCCCCCAACCCGGCCCCGGCGCTCACCCCGTACCCCGCCCGACCCGCTACCGTGTGTGCGTGCAGAAACTGTTGACCGACCGCGACCTGCTGGAATCGCTCGCGGTAGAGGTGGAACTGACCATGCGGCGCCATACCGAGATCGCCGATGAATGGCAGCCGCACGACTTCGTCCCGTGGGACGACGGCCGCAATTTCGCCTTCCTCGGCGGCGAGGACTGGGACCCCGCGCAGTCCGAGCTCAGCGATACCGCCCGGCTGGCGCTCACCGTGAGCGTGCTGATCGCCGACAATCTGCCCTCGTACCACCGAGAGGTGGGCAAATACCTACGCACCGGCGCGTGGTGGCGCTGGGTGGGCCGCTGGACCGCCGAGGAGGCCCGGCACTCCGTTGTGATCCGCAACTACCTGATGGTCACCCGTGCCTGCGACCCGGTGGAGTTGGAACGGCTACGCATGGGCCATATGACCGACGGTTTCCGGCGCGAGCCACTGCATCTGCTGGATGTGCTGGCCGCCTGCGCGTTCGAGGAGACCGCCGCCGCCGTGCGCCATCGCAATACCGCCGCGCTCGGGGAGAACCCGCTGATCACCGCGATCAGCGAGCGGATCGCCGAAGACGACGAGCGGCAGGCCGCGGTATTCGCCGACCTCGTCGCCGCCGGTTTCGACGTAACCCCCGACCAGACCATGCGCGCCGTCGCCGACCAGGTCGCCGCGTTCCGGGTCCCCTCGGTCACCCTGCCCGACGGGCGCAGCAGCGACGAGGCGCTGGCCGACGCCGGTATCTACGACCCGGAGAAACAGGACGAGCTGATCTTCGCGCCGCTGCTGCGCCGCTGGGACGTGTTCGGCCGCACCGACCTCGGCGAATCCGGGGAGGCGGCCCGCGAAGAGCTGGCCCGGTTCCGGTCCTGAATCCACCCACGGTGCGACGCGACCGTTGATCGCCGGTCGCGTCGCAGCGAATGCCGCGTCACCCCTGGCCCCCGCGGCGGCGCGGCGTCAGTCGTTGTCGATATTCGTCATGGACAGCACGTCCAGGCGCCGGTCGAGTTCCTCCTCACTCAGCGCCTCTCCGATCAGTCCGCGATCGATCACCGTCTGACGGATCGTCTTCTGCTCCCGCAGCGCCTGTTTGGCCACCGCCGCCGCCTCCTCGTAACCGATCACCGAATTCAGCGGGGTCACAATGGAAGGCGAGGATTCGGCCAGGGTACGCAGCCGTTCGGCGTCGGCGGTCAACCCGTGCACACACCGGTCGGCGAACAGCCGGGACACCGCCGCCAGCAGCCGGATGGATTCGAGCACATTACGTGCCATCACCGGGATGTAGACATTCAGCTCGAAATGGCCGCCCGCCCCCGCGAAAGCGACCGCGGCATCGTTTCCGATCACCTGCGCCGCCACCTGGGTGACCGCCTCCGGCAGTACCGGATTCACCTTTCCCGGCATGATCGAACTACCCGGCTGCAGATCGGGCAGTTGCAGTTCACCCAGCCCGGTCAGCGGACCCGAACCCATCCAGCGAATATCGTTGGCGATCTTGGTCAGGCTCACCGCGACCGTGCGCAGCGCCCCGGAGACCTCCACCAGCCCGTCCCGCGCCGCCTGCGCCTCGAAATGATCCTCGGCCTCGGTCAGCGCGTCGATCCCGGTGGCCCGCACCAACTCCGCCACCACCTTCACCCCGAACCCGGCGGGCGCGTTCAACCCGGTCCCGACCGCGGTACCGCCGATCGGCAGTTCACCCAGCCGCGGCAGCGTCGCCAGCAGCCGCTCCATACCCGCCGCGACCTGCCGGGTATAGCCGCCGAACTCCTGGCCCAGCGTCACCGGGACCGCGTCCATCAGATGGGTGCGCCCCGATTTCACCACCGTGCGCCATTCGGTCGCCTTGTCCAGCAGCGCCAGCCGCAGATGCTCCAGGGCGGGCAGCAGATCTTTGATCACGGCCTCGGTGGCGGCCAGATGGGTCGCGGTCGGGAAGGTGTCGTTCGACGACTGGGACATGTTCACGTGATCGTTCGGGTGCACGGTGACCCCGCCCGCGGCCGCGATCGAGGCGATCACCTCGTTGGCGTTCATATTCGAACTGGTCCCCGACCCGGTCTGGAACACATCGATCGGGAACTGGTCGTCGTGGCGGCCCTCCGCGATCTCGGTGGCGGCCGCGACGATCGCCGCGGCCCGCTCCTCATCGAGCAACCCCAGATCCCGGTTGACGACCGCGCAGGCCCCCTTCAACAGCCCGAGCGCCCGGATCTGCGCCCGCTCCAGCCCCCGCCCACTGATCGGGAAGTTCTCCACCGCCCGCTGAGTCTGGGCACGCCACAGCGCGTCCATTGGAACCCGGACCTCGCCCATGGTGTCGTGCTCGATGCGGTACTGCTTCTCCTCGCTCATATTCCCGACCCTATGCCGCGTCCCGGCGATGTCGGCGTGCGACGCGTGAGGTCCGGGTCACCGGAATCGCCCTCGATGGGTCCTGCCCCGGCACCCGCGAGGAGCCGAAACGCCTGCTCGCTACCTACACTCCCCGGAGCAGCTACCCCTCGATCGAGATCCCCGATAGCCCGGAAAGCTCACCACCGCTCAGTCGTGTCCGGTGGCGGCGAGCCGGTCGATCTCGCGGCTCAACTCCGCGTGCGAGATCGGGTCGATATGGAAATCCTGGTAGCGGTGCCGATAGATGTAGCGCCCGTCGTCGGCGACATCGAACCAGCTCAGGTAGCGAGGTGGCGGCGGGTCCGGCTCACGCAACCGGTGGCGCGCCTCCAGGAACCCGGACCCCGCGCGCGGCGCCTTCAGCAGTCGGCGCATCCGGTCGGCAGGCTGGGGTTTGCCGCCGTTCCACACCTCATAGGTGTCGCGGAGCCGATCGATACTCTCCACCAGCGGTGCCCGGCTCCCCTTCGGCTGTTCCCCGAGGATCTGTAGAAAGATTCTGGGGACGAGCGAGGACGAGCCGATCTGCAGCACGAACTTGCCGTCGAAATCGGTAGTGGTGCCGGGGAATTGTACGACGGTGACGGCCACCTGCCCAACGAACGCCCCGTATGCGCGGATCCGGTGCCGGCGGCTACCCGAGAGAGTGAGCGTGTACTCGGGATCGGCGGCGACTCGCAACGCGGCGGTGAGCTCGGGGTCACCACCTCGCGGGTACGAGGACGCGATCCCGGCCGCCAACCGCTGGAACTCGTCCTCCCAGCGCACCGACGACCGCACCTCCAGGGGATACGGATACCGGTCCTTACCGGTCTCCTTCCAGACGTGCATGAATTCGTCCGGAGTGAACTCCCATTTCACCGCCGGTCACCGCGATCATCGGCCGGCTGCGCGGCAGGGGCGTCGGCCCCGAGAACACCACCCAAGGCACTGATCCGAGGACCGAACAACTCCTCTTCACGATCCTGGATCAGGTAGTCGGGGGTCTTGTGCTCGTCGTCGTCCGCACCGCGCTTACCCGCGCCCGAGGACATCATGCCCGGCATCCCGGACATTCCCCGGCTGGTACCCGCGGCCGTGGAAGCCGCGCTCGGAGACCCGGTGGAGGAATTGGGCCCACCGGGAGTCCCGGTCACCGTCTTGCCCGGGGTGTGCGTCTGCGGGGTACCGGCGGGCATCCCGGCCGGATTCCCGGTGGATACAGAAGGCGAACCGGTGGTAGTCGACGGGGTGGTGCGCTGCGGGTCGCCGGTCGGGGTGCCGGGTGTGGTGCTCGGCTGCTGGGTGGTCGGGTTCTCGTTCATGCCGGCGGTGGCGGTCTGCGAATCCTCTTCCGTACCGGCGGTTTCGGTGCCTTCCCCCTCGGCCTGGCTCTCTCCGGGCATTTCGGAGCCCGGAGTTTCACCACCGGGAGTGGCCGAGGTCGTTGTGGTGCCGTCGGGCCCGGTGGTGGACGTCCCACCCGGGACGGACGGCCCCGGCCCGTCACCTGGAGCCTGGACCGGAACGAAGGTCGGCACGCCGTCGCCCGCGGGCTGGTAGGTCGGCTTGTACGCCATATTCATGGCTTCCACCGCGACCAGCCGTTGCTCTTCCTTATAACGATCGAGTGCGGCAGCAGCAGCGGGATCGGTTGCGCCGACAACCGTCTGCGTGATCTGGGCCGGATCGACCACAGACGTGGTGATCGCGGGGTTGGTTCCCGGTGTATGCGCAGGCAGCGGTGGGACCGATCTACGCACGACCTCGGCACCGTAGGCAGCAGCATCCAGTCGGAATCCAACCGCGCGGAGAACTTCCTGCACGTCATTGGCCTGGTCGTAGAATTTCTTTGTAGCTTGCACAGCAGCGTCAGCGAATTGACCGCCCATGCCCTCAGAAAGCTCCCGCTGGAGGGAAAGGTGGGCGCCGAGCAGGGCGCCACTCAATGCGTTCGCGATGGACTCATAGGTGCCGGCAACCTCATGCATGACACCGGGCTTCATCGCCTCGACCTTTAAAAATATCTCCTCATGTGACATCCCTTCGAATTGCTCCATCCGCGTGATGTACGACGGGTCTCGATCACCGTGTGAAACCTGAGACCCGAAATATTCCGCGCCGGACTGGCTTTGCTGGCCTGAAAGACGTTTGGGCACAGCCGATGGATCTATACCCAGGCCCGGCCCGAAGATGCCGAGCGGCGAAGTGGACTGCTCCCCACTCATGGTTTAATTCTCCGACCCGATCTCCGGTTCGAGTGCCTCTACCACACCCAGAACACCATCGCATTTCTGCAGCCCGGCTTCCGATCCTTCAAAAGTTCGCTTGGTAGTGAACATAACGAAGCCGACCTTCGTGCGTAGGTGGATGCTGCAGCGCTTTACCTCCTGCGGATCGCGCACCCACATCGCTTCGCGACCGTTCACTGTCAAGGGCTCGCCGAAGGCTCCGTTTTTCTGCAGATCCTCCTCCCATGTCACATTTCCGGAATTGATCTGCAGATCCCAGTGAAGGCTATCGAAATCGCACGTCAGAAATGTGTACTCGGCGACCGTATCGTCGCCTCGACGACGGCTGGCAGGATCCATTCCTGCCTTCTCCGCAGCTTGATCGCTGATCCAAGTACAAGGATCGAAGACGACCTCCGGCCGACCCTCGGTGGTGTATTCGTTCTGCAACGGCGGAGGCTGCAGTCCGGACTCCGTCAGCGTCGGACGAATCGATCCTTCTTCCCCACTCGCCGGCACAGCCGAGGACGTGGCCCTCTCCACCGCAGCCGGACTCTCACTCCCCACACAGCCTGCCACTGCAAAGGCAATTGCTCCACAAATAGCAGGCCCAGCAAGTTTGGCTCGCATTGTCATTGGTCGACCTCCACCGCTTCGAGAGCTCTCCTGTTCATCGCGTCGGCTTCCTCGAAGGCGCCGCCGGCTTGAAGGAAGGCCGCAGCCATACGCAACGCAGCCTCTTTCATCCCCGTCAGGGCCTCCGTAGCCAGAGCACCTTTGTCCCCGAACTTGCTCTCCAGTTCGAGCGCGGAGTCGAACCCTCCGAAGTCGGAGGTATCCCGCAGACGTTCGGAAGCAGCGATCTGGGCATCCAGGCACGTGTCGACCAACCGCGTGTAGACCGCCGCACACCGTTCCGCGGCCCCCCGTTCCATCCGGAATGTACCCGCCACAGCCTGCTGATACAGCGCGTTCGCGGTCCCCTGCCCCACGTCCATTCCGCTCGGCCCACCCTTCCGTAAACTTCACTCACCATACTGGACGCACCCGCCCCCACTCCGGTTCCGCGCCCGGATCCCGGTACCGCGAAATCGCTTCGCGGCAGTCCGTTTCGTTCCCCCACCCGTTCGCCACCCAGGCCGATTTCACAGATGGCCCGGGTCATCGCAGAGCCACGGAAGGTGGGCACTTTCCGCGCCGGAGGTGCTGTCCCCGGCGTAGCGGGTCGTGGTCGTGGTTCTCGATCACGGCCCGGAGCCCGGCCGGTCAGAACAGTCGCGGCGTCAACGATTCATCAGACCGATTGCAGCGGGGCGACCTCGGCCAACGATCGTGCGCGCCCGCAGAGCCTTGCCGGATCGGACGGCGTCTTGCCTATCTGCACACGCAGCGTCGTTTCCTGCGCCACCGCTGCTGCCGCAGGACCGAGTACCTCGGACAGCCGACTGTCGCCGATCGGTCGGCGCTATATCCGGATACTCGGTCACCAGGACATCCACCCCCGGAGTGCGCGATTCCGGGCACGCATCCCCCGCTGTCGAAGTCGGTTTCCGGGCTGCCACCAGCTCGACCAGCGCCGATCCCGGACCCACCGGAATCGATCCCACGTTTCGTCGCGAACACGGCGTACTACCGTCCGGTACGCGGCATAGTGAGGTATATCACGCTCTAGCCGGCGTGCGTTCAGCGCCCGAGTCGACCGAGGAGTTCGTCATGATGCGATACCTCCGCCTTCGCTTCGGCCTCCGCGCACCGCATGAATCCACTTCGAGGAGTACCTCATGACCTACGCCAAGCCCGGTGCCGACGGCAGCATCGTCAGCTATGCCCGCCGATACGACAATTTCATCGGGGGTGAGTGGACCGCGCCCGTCGAAGGTAAATACTTCGACAATCCGTCTCCGGTCGATGGCGAAACCTTCTGCGAGGTGGCGCGTTCCACCGCACCCGATGTGGAGCTGGCGCTGGATGCCGCGCATGCTGCCGCCGACGGGTGGGGGGCCACTTCCACCACCGAGCGCGCGAATATCCTCAACAAGATCGCGGATCGGATCGAGGAGAATCTGGAGGCGCTGGCGGTCGCGGAGACCTGGGAGAACGGGAAACCGGTCCGGGAGACGAAGGCGGCGGACCTGCCGCTGGCCGTGGATCATTTCCGGTATTTCGCCGGGGCCATCCGCGCCCAGGAGGGCGGGATCAGCGAAATCGACGCCGATACCATCGCCTATCACTTCCATGAGCCGCTGGGCGTGGTGGGTCAGATCATTCCGTGGAATTTCCCTATTCTCATGGCCACCTGGAAATTGGCGCCGGCTTTGGCGGCCGGTAACGCGGTGGTGCTGAAACCGGCCGAGCAGACGCCGGCGTCGATCATGAAGGTGGTCGAGCTGATCGGCGACCTTTTGCCGCCGGGTGCGCTGAACGTGGTGAACGGTTTCGGGGTGGAGACCGGTAAGCCGCTGGCGTCGAGTCCGCGGGTGGCGAAGGTGGCGTTCACCGGGGAGACCACCACGGGCCGCTTGATCATGCAGTACGCGAGCGAGAACATCATCCCGGTCACCCTGGAACTGGGCGGGAAGAGTCCGAATATCTTCCTGCCGGATGTCATGGCGGCCGATGACGATTTCCTGGACAAGGCGGTCGAGGGTTTCGTGATGTTCGCGCTGAACCAGGGCGAGGTCTGCACCTGTCCGTCGCGGGCGCTGGTCCATTCGTCGATCTACGACGAGTTCATGGCCCGCTGCGTGGAACGCACCAAGGCGATCGTGAGCGGTGATCCGCTCGACGACGCGACCATGATCGGCGCGCAGGCCAGTAACGACCAGCTCGAGAAGATCCTCTCCTACATCGATATCGGCAAGAAGGAAGGCGCCGAGGTGCTCACCGGTGGCGGTTCCCGTTCGGTCGAGGGCTACCCGAACGGCTTCTACGTGGAGCCGACCATCTTCAAGGGCAGCAACGATATGCGCATCTTCCAGGAGGAGATCTTCGGCCCGGTCGTCTCGGTCACCACTTTCGATTCCACCGAGGAGGCCCTGAAGATCGCGAACGACACCCTCTACGGTCTCGGCGCGGGCGTCTGGACCCGGGATGGCAATACCGCCTACCGGCTGGGTCGCGGTATCAAGGCCGGCCGCGTGTGGACGAACTGCTATCACGCCTATCCGGCGCACGCGGCGTTCGGCGGCTACAAGAAGTCGGGTATCGGCCGGGAGAATCACGCGCAGATGCTGGACCACTACCAGCAGACCAAGAACCTGCTGGTCAGCTACTCACCGCAGAAGCTCGGGTTCTTCTGATGCCGGACCCGAACCGGGTGGAACTCACCGCGACCGCCGCCGATCTGCTGCACGAGCTGATCGAACGGCACGGTCCGGTGATGTTCCACCAGTCCGGCGGGTGCTGCGACGGCAGCGCCCCCATGTGTTACCCGCGAGGCGAGTTCCGGGTCGGGGCGCAGGATGTGCTGCTGGGGCTCGTGGATGTGGACACCCCGTTCTGGATGAGCGCGGACCAGTACCAGTACTGGAAGCACACCCATCTGACGGTGGACGTGGTGTCCGGGCGCGGGAGCGGATTCTCCCTGGAAGCCCCGGAGGGCGTGCGGTTCCTGATCCGGTCCCGGCTGCTCACCGACGAGGAGTTCCTCCGCCTCGAAGCCGCGCCGCCTCCGGCTACGGGCGCAGATATCGCCGACTGATCGTCTCTCGGCCCGCCCGGCCCCGACTCATACCGAGCGGGCCCGGCGGTCGGGTCCGAACATCGTCCACGAGCGCGGTACATCGTCGAGCAGCACCGATCCACCTCACTTCCCGCCCGGTCACCTTCACGGCCGGACCTGCCCGGTTCTCCGGCGACCGAGCGAAGGAGCGCAGCGACCGATCGGTGGAATGAAGACCTGAGGTCAAGGCCCGACCCGCAGCGTCGGCCTACCGCCGACCGGGCCCGGCGGGTCGGGCCGGATGCGCAGCCCCGGTATCGGATCATCGATCGAATCCGGCCGGGGCCGATCAATTCCGGCTCCGGGATCCGTCGTCAGTGCATACCAGACGTCAGCCGAGGAGGATCGTCATGCAGAAGATCGTCACCAATCTCTGGTACGACACCCAGGCCGAGGAGGCCGCGGAGTTCTACTGTTCCCTGTTCCCGGACGGGAAGATCACCGGGGTGCAGCGCTATACGGAGTCGGGTATGCGGGAAGCGGGGACGGTGATGCTCGTCGATTTCCAGCTCGCCGGCCAGCAATTCACCGCTATCAACGGCGGCGGCGACTACCACTACACCCACGCCATGTCGCTGCTCGTGAACTGTGATGATCAGGCCGAGGTGGACCGGTTGTGGGAGGCGCTGCTCGCCGACGGCGGCGAGGAGGTGCAGTGCGGCTGGCTCAACGACAAGTACGGGGTGCCGTGGCAGATCTGGCCCAGCGAGGCCAACGAACTGCTCTCCGGTGACGATCCGGTGGCGGTCGACCGCGCTCTCGCGGCCATGTATCAGATGAAGAAGATCGATCTGCAGGCCATGCGGGAGGCCTACGCCGGCTGATCCGCTTCCGGCGGCCGTGCCGGGTGGGTTCCGGCGCGTTGCCGGCGCCGGGCGAACTCACCCGGCCGCGGGGCGGGCCCGGCATCTCCCCTTCGGCCGCCGACCCGGCGATTGCTCGACGGCCGCCCATGGGCTTGTGAGCAGGGTTTTTCCGCTGATTCCGGCAGGCACAGAGCATAGCGCTTGAAACGGAATGGCCCGTTCTGCTATCTTCAAACAGAACAAATCATTCCGTTCCAAACAAAGGATCAGAAATGACCCCCATCCAGCCCTTCCGCATCGAGGTCGCCCAAGCCGATATCGACGAGCTGCGCAACCGGCTGCACCGCAGCCGCTGGACCGATCAGATTCCGGGCTCCGGCGACGAGTACGGCGTGAGCGTCGACCGGGTCCGCACCCTGGCGGAGCACTGGCTCCGGCTCGATTGGCGGAAGCTGGAGGAGCAGCTCAACGCCCACCCCCACTTCGTGACCGAGATCGACGGTCAGCGGATCCACTTCCTGCACGTACGCGCACCGCAGGGCACCGGGTTCCCGCTGGTACTCACCCACGGCTGGCCCGGCACCTTCATCGAATTCCTGCGCCTGATCGAGCCGCTGACCGCCGCGGGTTTCGATCTCGTCGTCCCCTCGGTCCCCGGTTACGGTTTCTCCGGACCCACCACCGAGAAGGGCTGGAACGACCAGCGGATCGCCCGGGCCTGGGCCGAGCTGATGAGCCGGCTCGGCTATGAGCGATTCGGCGCGGTGGGCAACGACGGCGGATCGTCGATCTCGGTCGAACTGGGGCGCCTCACACCGGACCGGGTGGTGGGATTGCATGTGGCCCAGGTGTATTCGTTCCCGTCGGGCGACCCCGCCGAGCTGGCGGACCTGGATGCCGATGAGCAGCGGTCACTGGAGACCCTGAACTGGTTCGTGGCGAACAAGATGGGCTTCAATGTGCTGCAGTCACAGCAGCCGCAGACCCTCGCGCACGCCCTCGCGGACTCACCGTCGGGCCTGCTCGGCTGGAACGGACAGCTCCTGGGCCCGGACCTGGACGACGAGTTCGTGATCGCCAATATCGCCGTCCACTGGTTCACCGGCACCGCGGGTTCGGCGATCCGGCACTACTTCGAGAAGGACAAGGCCCCCGCCCCCACCGCACCGTCGACGGTGCCGCTGGCGCTGTGTGGCTCGACCGGCGATTTCCACGGGATCCGGCGGTTCGCCGAGCGCGATCACCACATCGTGTCGTGGCGTACACACGACGTGCACACCCACTACCTGCACCATGTCGCGGCGGATCTCATGGCCGCCGAGATCACCGAGTTCTTCGGCGAGTACCGCGGCCGGTGAGCCGCGGCCGTAGCGATCCGGCACCGCGGCGGGTCCGCGGTGCACATCGCTGCGCAACGATCAGGAATGCTCCGTCAAGTACTCCAGATAGAACCCGCGCAGCGCCTCGGCGAGTTCGCCGTCACCTGCGTGAACATAGTCGTCGAGCATGGGCACCACCCATTTGATATCGGCTTCGCTCTCCCCGGCCCGGCCCGCCGTGGCCTCCGCCGCCGGGATCCGGGTCAGCAGTTCCCAGAGGAAGCGGATATCACCGTGCCGCACCGCGAGCCTCACCGCGCGGTCGTGCAGTTCCTTCGACGAGAGCTTGTCCAACTCCTCGTACTGGGTCATATCGCCGACTCTAATCCCGGCGGCGGGTTCCGGGCCCGGTTTCCGGGAGGGCCGCCGGGCCGTCGCCGCGTGGCGTACCCACTCCGGGCCGATACCGTGCTGCGATGACCCGATGACCGACGAAACCCTCACCCCACCGCCCGGCTTCCAGGTCAAACGCATCTACGAGGCCCCCGCGGCCGACGACGGATACCGGGTTCTCGTCGACCGCCTGTGGCCGCGCGGCCTCGCCAAGGCCGTCGCCCGGATCGACGAATGGGCCAAGGAGATCACCCCCTCGACCGAGTTGCGCCGGTGGTTCCACGAGGACCCCGGCGGCCGGCGCACCGAATTCGCCGACCGCTACCGGGCCGAGCTCGCCGAGCCGGCGGCCCGCGAGATACTGCACCGGCTACAGGAGCGCGCCGGCAGCAGTCCGCCGGTGACTTTGGTCACCGCAGTCAAAGAGCCGGGTCACAGCCATGTTCCGGTACTCGTGGAGCAGTTGCGCGAATGAGGCCCCGCGCCGGGCGACACGAAGGCGAACCCGGAGCGAACACGCCGCCCCGGGGCCGGGACAGCTTGAATTTCACCGATACCTGATCCGAATCGATCGCAGGCCGTCGATACCCATGCTGACCTGCGCGAAACCGGCCGAACCGGGGTCAGTTCACAGCGAATTCACCAAAGCCTCCCGCATTTCTCCGAGCGCACAGGGGTGGTGAGGAGGTAGCTTCGGAGTGGCGGGTCGCACGTTGCGGTTCGCTCGGGAGGTCCTGACCGTGACTGAGAAACTCAGTACGAGGGGGCCGGCACCCGGTCCTCGTGGCCACTGACGCACCACGTCAGCAGCCATCCGGACCTACCGGCCCAGCGAGACTGTCTGTGTGGGTGCCGCGCAGACCATAGGAGCCTACCGTGACTGATAATCGCTCCGTATCCGCCCCTTCGGCGAATTCTCGCTTCTTTGAGAAAGGTTTGAAAACCTTCGTCATCGACACCTCGGTGCTGCTGTCGGATCCCTGGGCAGTGACCCGGTTCGGTGAGCATCATGTGGTGTTGCCGCTGGTCGTGATCAGCGAACTCGAAGGTAAACGACACCATCACGAACTCGGCTGGTTCGCCCGCGAGGCCCTGCGCATGCTCGACGATATGCGCGTGGCCCACGGCCGGCTCGACGAACCGCTGCCGATCGGCACCGAGGGCGGCACGTTGCAGGTGGAACTGAACCACACCGATCCCTCGGTGTTGCCGGTCGGTTTCCGCACCGAGAGCAACGATTCCCGCATCCTGGCCTGCGCGCTGAACTTCGCGGCCGAAGGCCGTCAGGTGGTGCTGGTGTCCAAGGACATCCCGATGCGGGTGAAGGCAAGCGCGGTAGGTCTACGGGCGGAGGGATATCACGCACAGGACGTGGTGACCTCCGGTTGGACGGGCATGGTCGAGATCGACACCGCCTCCGAAATCGTCGACCGGCTCTACAGCGAATCGGTCGTCGATCTCGACGAGGCACGCGAACTGCCCTGCCACACCGGGATCCGGCTGCTGGGCAACAATTCCAGCGCACTCGGCCGGGTGACGCCGGACAAGCGGGTGCAGCTGGTGCGGGAACGGGAAGCGTTCGGGCTGCACGGCCGCTCCGCGGAACAGCGGGTGGCATTGGACCTGCTGCTCGACGAGAGTGTCGGCATCGTCTCGCTGGGCGGCCGCGCCGGCACCGGTAAATCCGCGCTGGCCCTCACCGCCGGCCTGGAAGCGGTGCTGGAGAAGCGAACCCAGCGCAAGGTCGTGGTCTTCCGGCCGCTGTACGCGGTGGGCGGTCAGGAACTCGGTTATCTGCCGGGCACCGAGAACGAGAAGATGGGCCCCTGGGCGCAGGCCGTCTTCGACACCCTGGACGGTCTGGCCAGCCGCGAGGTCATGGAGGAGGTACTCGGCCGGGATATGCTGGAAGTTCTCCCGCTGACCCATATTCGAGGCCGGTCGCTGCACGATTCGTTCGTGATCGTGGACGAAGCCCAGTCGTTGGAACGCAATGTCCTGCTGACGGTGCTGAGCCGGCTCGGCAGCGGTTCCCGGGTGGTCCTGACCCATGATGTGGCGCAGCGCGACAACCTGCGGGTCGGCCGGCACGACGGTGTCGCCGCGGTGGTCGAAAAGCTCAAGGGTCACCCCTTGTTCGCGCATATCACCCTCACCCGCAGTGAGCGGTCGCCGATCGCCGCACTGGTCACCGAGATGCTGGAGGAATACGGGCCCAACGCGTAGGGCCGGCGCACGACGCAGCCGTTCGAGAGCGCGCCACGGCGCTCTCGAACGGCCTCCGCGCCATCGCGACCCGGCAGGTCAGCGGCCGAAAAGCGCCTTCACGACCCCAATCGCGGTGCCGCGCAGGAAATTCTCCCAGCTGAAATGGTCGTGCCACAGCACGATCCGGCCGTCGCGCAGTTCGAAGGTCCCCATCACCCAGAACGAGATGCGCACCGGACCGAACCGCAGCACATCGGTGCGATCGGTGAGCACCACCGATCCGTCCGCGGCGATATGGTGCATCTGCGCCGAGAACCCGAACTGCTCCCGGTCCAGCCCCCGTAGCAACTTCCCGACCCGCCGTGCTCCGCGCACATCCGGCAGCGAGGTGTTCTTCCAGACGATATCGGGATGCACCAGTTCCAGCGCCTCGTCGAGCGCGCCGATCTCCATCGCGGTGAAGAACTCGCGGACCGTGGTGACCGCGTCCTGATTCAGCTCGGTATCCATTGTTCGAGCCTAGGGCAGTGTTTATCGGCGCGCCTCCGGCGCGCGGGGTCGAGGCCCCCCCCTTGGCCCCGCCGTTCAGGCCTCGAGACTCG